>DATGLP010000019.1 GCA_035294085.1 Acidimicrobiales bacterium
CAACGCTACGCCACGAACCCAGGCAGATCAACGATTCCACCCCATGTCGTGTGTCTACAGCTTTCGGCGCCGCCCGCGCCGTTCGCCCAGCTCGGAGGGCCTATAGACCGGTCGACTTGCCTACGAGCTGCGGAACTCCGGATCGACGATCTTGGAACACCTCGCCGGCGGGTTGGCACGGTGAGGAGGAGGGAGCCACCAGCGCGGCGTGGTCTCGTGTAGTACGCCGGCGCGACCAGCCGGTCCGAGGTCACGAGGCTCGGCGCTCAGCTCGAGCGAGCCTCGCCGCCCTCAGCGCGCGCGATCGTCGGTTCGTGCGGCTCGTGCTCCGCGTCGAGCGTATGGACCAGCTCCTCGAGGCGGGTCGAGAGCGCCACGTGGTGCCGAGGTGGCTCGCGGAGGTCCTTGAGCTGTTCGGGGAGCTCGCGCCACTCGCGCTCGAAGTGAGACCGAGCCTGCGCGAGGTCATGCGCTCCCGCACCCACGCGGACGCCATCGTGCAGGACCGGAGCGAGCAGGGGTCGGACCCGGCCGGCCGGGGGAGGTTCGTCGGCAAGCGCGAGGGTGTCGCCGGACCAGTCCTCGGCGCGCCAGACCTGCTTCGGGCCGGGGTAGGTGACCTTGCCCGGTGACGTCTTGCGCACGGGCCTGCCGCGGAAGGCGACGAGCTTGTACGCGGTGTCCAGGACCGGAGCGTCGTCGGAGACGCCAAGCGCGGCGCCGACGCCGAAGCCGTCGATCGGGGCGTGAGCTTCGTGAACGAGCTCGTCGATCCGGTACTCGTCGAGTCCTCCGCTCGCGTAGATACGGACGCTGGCGAGACCCTCGTCATCGAGTCGTCGCCGTGCGTAACGGGCGAGCGTGGCCAGATCGCCTGAGTCGATCCGGATGCCTGCGACGTTGACTCCTCGCGCTCTGGCCTCAGCGGCCACGGCCACCGCTCGCTCTATGCCGAGCACCGGGTCGTAGGTGTCGACGAGGAGCACCGCCGCATCCGCGAGCGCTCGGACGAAGATGCGGAATGCCTCCATCTCGTCCGGATGCGCCTGCACGAACGAGTGCGCCATCGTGCCTGCGGCCTCGAGCCCGTAGCGGAGGGCACCGGCGACATTGCTGGTGGCGGGCAGGCCGACGAGCCTGCAGGACCGGGCGACGTGCATTCCGGCGTCGATGCCCTGAGTCCGGCGCAGGGCGAAGTCAGTAACGGCGCGGTCCCCAGCCGCGTGCCGAAGGCGGGCCGCCTTCGTGGCGAGGGTCGTCTGAAAGGTGATCTGGTTGAGCAGGAACGTCTCGGCGAGCTGGGCGGTGGCGATCGGCGCGTCGACCTCGAGAATCGGCTCCTGGGAGAAGACGATCGTTCCTTCCGGAACGGCGCGCACGGTTCCGTGGAAGCGCAGGTCGGCCAGCCAGTCGAGGAACTCGTCGCCAAAGATGCCGAGGCGGTCGATCGCCGCGAGCTCGGCCGGGCCGAAGTGGAGGTGCTCGAGCCAGTCGAGCGCGGCGTCGAGGCCAGCGGCGACGAGGTAGCCTCGGCTCGCAGGGAGGGCTCGTACGAAGAGGCTGAACGTCGCCGGTTCCCCGGCAATGCCCTCTCGCCGGTAGACGTCGGCCATCGTGAGCTCGTAGAGATCGACGAGCAGGGCCCGTGAGACCGCGTCGTCGGTCATGTCATCGGTGGGCGATCCCGCAGTGCATGGAGGCATCCTGCCGCGTCGCAGGGAGGGGGGCAAAGGAACGAGCGTGCCAGCTGTTGCGGCCGCTGCCTGGATGGGAGCGAGCCTCGATCCGCTCCGCAGCGGCCGGTGCCGGTACCGGGCGACACGGCTGCGCGGCTTCGCGCCGAGGCGGCGAGACGACTGTCTACCCGGGTCCCTCGAGTCTCACGTACGAGGATCGTCGAGCCTCGACTCCCATGTGCAGCCGCTGCGCTGCTGCAGGCTGGCCGACGCATCGTGGGTCGCCGCAACCCTCGAGGGCGCCACGCCGCACCACTCGGCTCGTGCGTGACTGCTGGCGCGGATGGCGTCCGCACCACACTGCGGCCAGGCCGGCCGCGCTGCGGAAGGAGGCACTGGGCGGCACCGCCGCGTCGGCTGTCGCGGGCAGCCGCGATCGCGGCCGCGGCGCCCCCGGCCTCCCAGAATACGAACTTCGGTCCGCTGGTGGAGGGGCCGGCCATCACCCTGGCCGGCCGGCACACCAAAGTGCGCCGTGAGGGCTTCGCCGAGTGAGGGCGTCAGAGGACGGCGAAGAACTCCGCTGGCGTGAGACCGGCCTGTCTGAGCACCGAGTGGAGGGTGCCGGTCGCACGCTCCCGATGCATCGGCACGATGACCGTTCGATCGCCGCCTCGGAGCTTGACGTGGCTGCCTCGCTGACTCACCTGCACGAAACCGGCCTTGGACAACGCCGCGATGACGTCGCCACCACCGACGACCGGCAGTGCCGGGCTCACGCGGACAGCTGGACCGTGGCGATGATCGGAGGTGCGACGACCTCGGGCATGGTCTCGTCCTCGATGTACAGCTCGAGCGCTTCCCGAAGATTGGCGAGAGCCTCGTCGACCGTGCGTCCCTGGCTGGCCACCTCGACCTCCAGGGCGCGCGCCGACGTACCACCCGTCTTCATGCGTGACCCCTGCCGTGAACTGCACGAGAACCACTCTACGGCGTAGTGGTTCGCGCCGTGGAAGGTCCGACCCGATGAAGACGCTGGTAGCGGATGTGGCGCCCCCGGCAGGATTCGAACCTGCGACCGACTGCTTAGAAGGCAGCTGCTCTCTCCGCTGAGCTACGGGGGCTGATGCAGCTACTCTGGCACGTTCTGCTCAAGGTTGGCAGCGGCCGGATCGCGCGCCGGGCTGCCTATCGCTGGTGGCTGACCAGGTCCGCGCAGCCTGCTGGGCGCAGCGTGTGACCTCGACCACTGATCGCGCGGTACGTTGCTCCGCCATCCGCAGGGCACGGCCGTATCGAGCGGCCACTCGTTCGGTCGACGCTCGGCAGCCGCCCCGTGCGCGCGAGGGTCTGCCGGGGGTCCCGAGTCCCTTCGGATCCTGCGCGTCGTGTGCCTGGCCTGGGGCTCCGGCCAGGGCGGTCTTGGCGCGCCGCGGCCTGTCGTGCGCGCTCGGGTGCGCCGCTCGCGCGGTGTGCCATGCTGGGAGCGCGTGAGGGGCTCGTGCCCTCCTGCGCGGTGGCCGTAGCTCAGCTGGTTAGAGCGCCAGGTTGTGGCCCTGGAGGTCGGGGGTTCAAGTCCCCTCGGTCACCCGAGCATCGCGCCGCTGGCCGATGACGGTGTCGGCGGCCAGACAGTAGGATGCCGCCCAAGCGCCTCTAGCTCAATTTGGCAGAGCAACGGACTCTTAATCCGCTGGTTCTGGGTTCGAGTCCCAGGGGGCGCACCACAACGACAGCGAACGCCGTCGCAACCCTGGCAGGAGCGGGGGCCGCTGGGCCGGTCGGCCCTGCCCTGGGGCGTGGGCTGTGGCCTGGTGCGCGGCCTCCGTCAGAGACGGGAGCGTCTCTCGAGCATCCGGAGGCCGGCGGACGACCCGTGGCAGACTCGAGCCCGGTCGGCCTTGGCGGCAACGCCGGGTGGCGGCGTGCGCGCGTGGCGGTGGTGGTCAAGCCTTCCGGATGGGACTCGCTCGGCCCAGCGCCGAAGCCGCCCGTCGCGTCACCGCTGCGTGGGGAGCAGGTGTGGCGAGCCTGGGTGGCACGCCACCGGAAGGACCTGCGAGTGCGCTTCGTCGAGTGGCACTCGCGCGTCTCGATCGGCGTCGGCCGGGTGGCCGGGACGATTCCCGTCCGCAGGCACCCGGGTGCGCAAGGACCACGTCGTGACCGTCGTGGTCGACGAGGAGGAGGAGATCGTGGCGCGAGGCGCGACGGGACCTGGCGCGCCGCCCGGAGGCGGGACGCCGCCGAGCGACAGGGCGCCCGCACGGGCAGCTGGTGGACCGACGCTCCCGTGAGCCCGCGTCGGCCAACGGAGGCGCGCCAATGGAGGCTCGAACGCCGAAGAGGCCTTCGGCGGCCCGCGCTGTTTCAGGGTTTGGCGCCGCTCGCCTCGACGGGCCGTCGGCCGGTCAGGTTGCAGGAACGCGCCAGCCGTAGCCTTCGGCGATCTCCCGGCAGGTCGGGCACAGGGGGTAGCGCTTCGGATCGTGCCTCGGCACCCAGACCTTGCCACAGAGCGCTCGGACGGCAGTGCCGTTCACGATGCCTTCCACGACCGTCGGGCCCGCCGGGATGAAGGCTCCCTCGTCCCGCTGGAAGCCCTCCAGGACGATGTGCGTCAGCCGCTCATGGTCCCCGTCGAGGTCCGGACTGGCCACTGACGAGAACGGCGTTGCCTGGACTTCCGTCACCGCACCTCCACCCGTTCGCATCGCCATTGTCGCGCGCGCGCCCGAGGTGACGTCGGCGCGCGCAGGCGCGAGACTGCGCCGGTGCTCTTCCTCGTCGTCGCCATCCTCGTGTCGGGGCTCGTGATCGGGGCGCTCGGACGGCTCGTCGTCCCTGGCCCGAACCCGATGGGCGTCGTCCAGACGATCCTCGTCGGCCTTGCCGGATCGCTCCTCGGCGGTCTCGTCGGCAGGCTCGTCTTTGGGCTGCGCTACCGCTACTCGTTCGGGCTCGCGCTCGTCCTGTCCGTGCTTGCCACGGCTCTCCTCGTCTACCTGCTCCAGCGACCGCGCAGGCGGGTCGGCTAGGCGAGCCGCATCGGGAGGTCTCCTACCGGTCGCCCGCCTCGCGAGGCGGCGCGCCGAGCGCCGCCCGGCTCGCGGCGAGCGCGCTGCGCACGACCTGTTCGGAGGGGTTCTCGCGGGCGAGCAGCTGCTCACGGGCCGCCTGCAGCTCCCGGAGCCAGGGCGAAGGCTCGCGCTCGAGGACACGCGATCCGACGGAGCGTGTCCGTGCCCAGGTGCACCGCAGCTCGTCCTCGGCACGGCTCAAGGCCACGTAGAGGAGGCGCCGCTCCTCGGCGACGGCGGTTGCGGTGGTCGCACGCGCGATCGGTACGAGGCCGGCCTCGAGCCCGGTCACGAACACGATCGGCCACTCGAGGCCCTTGGCGCGGTGGAAGGTGGTCACGTCGACGGCGTTCGTCGAGCTCGCGCTCGGCTCGGCGCGCAGCGTGCAGCGCAAGAAGGCCTGGAATCCGTCGGGGCCAGGGGTGGGGTCGAGGGCGAGGTAGTCGCTGGCCAGCCGGACGAGCAGGTCGAGGTCTGTCGCGCGCTCGCCGTCGGCGAGGTCGTAGCCGGTGACGGTGCCAGGTGCTTCGTCGGAGCGGGCAGCTGCGACGACGTCGTCGATCCATGCCGCCACGACCGCCGGTCCACCACTGTGGGGCAGCCAGCCCAAGGCTTCCACCACGGCCGGACGGCTCAGGAAGGCGGCGCCCGGGGCGCTACGCACCGGTATGCCGGCGGCCTGCAGGGCCTCGGCGAGCAGGACGAGCTGCGCATTGGTGCGTGCGAGGACCGCTACGTTGCGCCAGGTCTGGCCCGGCCCACACCGGCGGCGGATCGCTGTCGCGACGCTCGCGCCCTCGCTCGCGTCGGAGGGCAGGGCCGAGATCTCGGGCACGGGGCCGTCGGGCCGCAGGGCGGCCGTTGACGGCTCCCCCGCAGACGGCCCGCCACCGAGCACCGCACGTGCGAACGCGACGATCTGAGGGGTGGAGCGGTAGTTGGCCTCGAGACGGATCACGCGAGCAGCACGGAATCGCGTCGCGAACCCGGCCACTGCACTCGGATCCGCGCCGTTCCAGCCGTAGATGGACTGGCGCGGGTCGCCGACCGCGCACAGGTCCTGCCGTCCGCCGAGCCATGCCTCCAGCAGCGCGAGCTGGGCGGCGTTCGCGTCCTGCAGCTCGTCGACGAAGAAGTGCCGGAACTGCCAGCGCTGGAGCGCCGCCGCGTCCGCATCGCCGCCGATGAGCTCCGCGAGGCGAACGAGGAGGTCGTCGAAGTCGAGCAGGCGTCGCCGGCGCTTCTCCTGCTCGTAGCGGGCGAAGGTCTCGGCGACGACCTCGAGTGGTGCGAGGGGAGCGCGCTCGGCTGCTCTGGCGGCGGCGACGTACTCGTGGGGGCCGATCCGCCTGGCCTTCGACCACTCGATCTCGTGCGCGAGCGACGCCGTGAGTTCACGCGCCGCCGATGGCGGTCGAGATCGGTCGCGCCGAGGTGCGGGCCGGGTCGGGGCGAGCAGCTCGGCGAGGAGCTCGGTCCTGGAGGCGAGGACCCGTGGCGCAGCCTCGCCGCGCTCGAGCGCTCGCCGCCGGAGCTGGGCGAGCGCGACGGCGTGGAACGTCCCCGCGGTAATCGGCGCGCGCAGGCCCAGGCGAGCGAGTCGGTCCCGTAGCTCGGCGGCGGCCTTGCGCGTGAACGTGAGGGCGAGGACGTGCGCTGGCGCCGCATCGCCACGGGCGATACGCCAGGCGATCCGCCGGGTGAGCACGCGGGTCTTACCCGAACCGGCCCCAGCGAGCACGAGGAGAGGCGTGTCGGAGCAGGTGATCGCCTCCAGCTGGAGCGCGTCGCAGCCCGTGAGGAGGCGTGTCGACCACTCGTCCACGGTCGGAACCGTACTGCGCCGCCGTTTCCGGAGCTGATTCGGCGGGCGCGCGCGTTAGCGTCGGCGCGTGCTCAGCGCCTACGCCAAGGGCCGCGTCTTCGGCGAACGCCACGGCACGGGGACGCCCGGCGTCCTTGCCCTCCACGGCTGGGGTCGCTCGCACCGAGACTTCAGCGCGGTCCTGGGCCAGGTAGGGAGCGCCGGAGACCCCTTCGACGGCCGGGCGATCGACGCCCTCGCCGTCGACCTCCCGGGCTTCGGGGCGGCTCCGCCCCCTCCGGCCGTGTGGGGCACCGCCGACTACGCCGACTTCCTCCTACCCCTGCTCGACGAGATCGAGGGGCGCGTCGTCGTGTGCGGTCACTCCTTCGGCGGCCTCGTCGCCGCCCAGCTCGCCGCCCGCCACCCGGATCGGCTCAGCGGGCTAGTCCTCACCGGTGCTCCGCTGCTGCGTCCCGGTGGCCAGCGCCGTCGCCCACCGCTGCGGTACCGGGTGGTGCGCCGACTGGCCGAGCTCGGTCTTCTCGGCGAGGACCGGCTGGAGGCCTCCCGGCGTCGGCACGGCTCGCGCGACTATCGCGAGGCGACGGGGATCATGCGGCAGGTGCTCGTTCGCAGGCTCCAGGAGAGCTACGACGACCTGCTGGACCGCATCGACCTGCCGGTCGAGCTCGTGTGGGGCGACCGCGACACGGCGGCGCCCGTCAGTACCGCCTACGCGCTGGCATCCCGCCTGCGCCGGGCGCACCTCGTCGTCCTCGAGGGCGTCGGGCACCTCGTGCCGACGAGCGCTCCGGCGGCGCTGCGGGAGGCGATCGCACGGCTGACGACGTGAGCGTTCTCGCAGCCGTCGCGCTGGCCGCGGGGCTTGCCGCGACGGGGCTCGCCAGCGTGCGGTGGCTGCGCGTCGCGCAGCGGGAGCACTACCTCGCCGGTGCCGTCACCCGGTTCGCCAGTCGCTGGTGGCGGTGCGACGCGGCGCACGCCGTCGCGCTGCTCGCCGCGCTCGCGGGCGCGAGCGCAGCGGTGGTGACCCCAGGCGCGGGCCTCGTGAGCGCCGTCGTAGCGGCCTCCGGGCCGCGCGGGCTCACGCTGCGGGGACGGACCGGGAAGCTCGTCTGGACCGCCCGCCTGCGTCGGCTCGCCGCGGTCCTCGCGCTGCTCGTCTCGGCGGCGGTCGGTGGCGCCGGTGCCGTCGCCGGGCTCGGCGGGTCCGCAGCCGCGGCCGCGCTGTCCGCCATCCTCACGCCGACGCTCCTCGACGCCGCGCTCGCGATCGTCGCTCCCTACGAGGCGCGCGTCCTGCGGCGGTTCGTCTCGTCGGCCAGGCGCCGCCTGGAGCTCGTCCGGCCGACGATCGTCGGGATCACCGGCTCCTACGGGAAGACGACGACGAAGGGCTACGTCGCTCACCTCCTCGCCGGGCGCTACACGGTGGTCCGAAGCCCCCGCAGCTTCAACAACCAGGCCGGGCTCGCCCGAACCGTGAACGAGCTGCTGGTCCCGGGCACGGACGTGCTCGTCGCCGAGATGGGCGCCTACGGGCCGGGGGAGATCGCGGCGCTGTGCGAGTGGCTGCCGCCGAAGGTCGCGGTGATCACCGCCATCGGACCGGTGCACCTCGAGCGCTTCAAGAGCCTGCGGCGGACGCTCGCAGCCAAGGCCGAGATCACGACTCGGGCGGACACCGTCGTCGTGAACGTCGACGACGACCTCCTCGCGGAGCTGGCGCGCCAGCTCGAGGGGGAGGGGCGGCGCGTGCTGCGGTGCTCGGCCCGCGACGAGCAGGCCGACGTCTGCGTCCTCGTGACGGGTCCTTCCTGGTCGGTGCGCGTCGCTGGGTGCCAGTGCGCCGAGGTCGCCTTCCCCGGCGATCGCGAGCCAGGCAGCGCGACCAACGTCGCCTGCGCCGTCGGCGTCGCGCTCGCGCTCGGCGTCCCCCTGCAGGAGATCGCGCAGCGCCTGCCGAACCTGCCGGTGGCGGAGAGTCGCCTCCAGGTCGCCGGCGGCGGCGAGGGCCCCGTCGTGCTCGACGACACGTTCAACGCGAACCCGGCGGGCGCGGCGCTCGCGCTGCGACGCCTGACCGAGATCGGCCGGCGCCTCGGGGGGCGGATGGTCGTGGTGACGCCGGGGATGGTGGAGCTCGGGCCGATCCAGGCGCGCGAGAACGCGGCCTTCGCTCGATCGGCTGCCGCCGTGGCGACGGACCTCGTCATCGTCGGCGCGACGAACCGCAGGGCGCTGCTCGCTGGCGCGAGGAGCGCCCAGGCGGGACGCGGCGAGCGGGCGGACGGGCCGTCGGCCGCACCGGCCATCGTGACCGTGCCGAACCGCGAGGCCGCGGTCGCCTGGGTGCGCGCCGCGCTCACGGCGGGCGACGTGGTGCTCTACGAGAACGACCTCCCGGACCACTACCCGTAGGCCATCGCGGCCCCGGTGCGGCTCGCGACGTAGCATGCGAGCCGTGTCGCGGCCGGGGGAGTGGGACGGGCAGGGGCGCCGCGCTCCTGCACCGGCGGGGGGAGCTCCCGGCGGATGGCTTCCGTGGGCCGCGCGACGTGGTGGCGAGTGGAGGGCGTCGAACGTGACGGCCGTCTCGGCCGGGGGGAGGTCCTCGGGGCAGGCCGGCCACCGGGACGCCACCGAGCGCGTTCGGACCGTCAGGGCACGACGGCGGCGCTGGCTGGCCGCCGGCGTGCCGGAGCGGGCACGACGGTAGGCACGAGCGGGGAGGAGGACGGGGCGCGACGGCCGCGTGGCGGGCGGCGCGCTCGTGAGCGTGCGATGGACGGAACGCAGGCGATGCGGGTCGCGGTGCTCTTCGGAGGGCCCTCCCCCGAGCACGACGTGTCAATCCTCACCGGCCTCCAGGCTGCGCGGGCCCTCGTCCAGGTCCCTGGTGTCACCGAGCGGCGCACGCTGTACTGGGCGAAGACGGGCGCGTTCTACGAGGTGTCGGCCGACCTCGAGGCGGGCGCGTTCGCCGAGGGTGTCCCGACCGGTGCACGACCGCTGGACCTGCGCCTCGGGCCCGAGGGCGGCTTCTTCCGGCGGCGGGGCGGTCTGCTCGGGTCGAGCGGTCGCGTCGAGATCGACGCGGTCCTCGTCTGCTGCCACGGCGGTCCCGGGGAGGACGGAACGCTGCAGGGCGCGCTCGACCTCGCCGGTCTCGCCTACACCGGACCGAGCGCGGCGGGCGCGGCGCTCGGCATGGACAAGCTGGCGTCTGCCGCGCTGCTGCGGGCTGCGGGCCTCCCGACCCTGCCACGCCTCCTCGTGACCCCGAATTCGAAGGAGCCCGGGTTTGCCGGCCCCTACATCCTGAAGCCTCGCTACGGCGGGTCCTCCATCGGCATCGAGGTGGTGGCGGACTTCGGCACCGCGCTCGCTCGCCTCGAGGCGAGCGTGCACTTCCGCCGCGGGGCCGTTCTCGAGCCCTACCGGCCGGAGCTCTACGACCTCCAGGTGGCGGTGAGGACATGGCCCGCGCTCGAGCTGTCGGCCATCGAGCGTCCGCTCCGGCGGAGCGCGGGCGCGGAGATCCTCGGCTACGCGGACAAGTACGCCGGCGGCGAGGGGATGCTGCGCGCGCCGCGCGAGCTGCCTGCCCGGATCGCGTCGCAGCTCGCCGAGCGCGTGCGGGCGCTCGCGGGTGAGGCAGCCGCCGTGCTCGGCGCGCGCGGCGTGAGCCGGGTCGACTTCCTCTCCGACGGCGAGGAGCTCTTCGTGAACGAGATCAATACCATCCCAGGCTCGCTGTCCCGGCACCTGTTCATCGACCCCGAGGTGTCCTTCGGCGAGCTCCTGGCCGGCCTGCTCGCCGAGGCACGGGCCTGCCCCGCGGCAGCGCTCTCGTCGGCTGGCGCAGACGGGAGCGTGCTGCGCAGCGCGGGGAGCATCGCCGCGAAGCTCTCCTGAGCTCGAGCGCACGCCGCGCGGTGCCGGTCTCGCCGCACCAGCTCGCCGACGACGAGGACGTGCTCCTCGACGAGGGGCCGCACTGGGTCGCGCTCGTCGCACCGGTCTCGCTCGGTGTCGCGCTCGTCGCGGGCACCGTCGCCCTCGCGCTCGAGTGGCGCAGCGCGCCGTCGTGGGTGGCGCCCGCGCTCGCTGCCGTGGGCGTCGCGAGCGGCGGCTTCGTGGCGCTGCGCTACGGGCAGTGGCGGGCGACCCGCCTCGTCGTCACGACGCGCCGCGTCCTCTATCGCCGGGGCCTCGTGCGCCGATCGGGTCGTGCCGTCCCCCTCGAGCGGGTCGGCGACATCCGGTTCCGCCAGGGCGCGATCGAGCGGATCGTCGGGGCGGGCGAGCTCACCGTCGAGTCGGTCGCCGATCGCGAAGCGGAGCCGTTCTCGCACGTGCGCCGGCCCGAGCAGGTCCAGGAGCTGATCAACCTGGCCGCGGCTCGCGGCGCCGCGCAGCGGCGGCCGGGGGTGGGCGAGGTGACCGCCGCGCTCGACCTCCTCGTGGCGCTGCACCAACGCGGCATCCTCACGGCCGAGGAGCTCGCCGCGAAACGGGCGCAGCTCCTGGCGGGGCGGGATCGCAGGGGGCCCAGAGGCGGCAGCGGGCGCCCGCTGTAGGCTCGCGCCGTGGCCGTGCGGTACTGGATCGAGACCCTCGGCTGCCCGAAGAACCAGGTCGACTCCGACAAGCTGGCCGGCTCGCTCGACTCCCAGGGCTACCGGCCGGCCCGGGACGTGACCGCGGCCGACGTCGTCGTCGTAAACACCTGCGCGTTCATCGAGGCCGCCCGGGAGGAGTCGATCGAGACGATCCTCGCCGTGGCGTCCGCGAAGCGCCCCGGTGCCCGCCTGGTCGTGACCGGCTGCCTCGCCGCGCGCGCCGGGGCGCAGCTCGCCGACGCCCTGCCGGAGGTCGACCTCGTGCTCGACGTCGGCGTCCCCGTTCCCCTCGGTCCGAGGCCGCGCGCTCGCCGCGGCGTTGAGCGAGCCGGCTTCGACCTGCTCGAGCTGCCACGTCCGAGACCGCGCGCCCCGTGGGCGTACGTGAAGGTGGCCGAGGGCTGCGACCGCCGGTGCGGCTTCTGCGCCATCCCGTCCTTTCGCGGTCCGCAGCGGTCCCGCCCGCCCGAGGCGATCCTCGCCGAGGTGGAGCAGCTCGGCGTCCGAGAGGTGGTGCTCGTGGCCCAGGACCTCGCCTCCTACGGCCGGGACCGAGGGGCAGCGGGCGCGCTGCTCCCCCTCGTCGCCGAGGTCGCACGTCGCGTCGAGCGGGTCCGCCTCCTCTACCTCTACCCGGCCTCGGTGAGCGACGAGCTCATCGACGCGGTGGTGGCGACGGGCGTTCCGTACTTCGACCTCTCGCTGCAGCACGCCTCCCGGCGTCTGCTGCGTCGCATGCGGCGCTACGGGAGCGCCGAGCGCTTCCTCGAGCGGATCGCCGCGATCCGGCGTGCCGCGCCGGATGCGGCGCTGCGCTCGTCGTTCATCGTCGGCTACCCCGGCGAGACGGAGGAGGACCACGACGTGCTCCTCGAGTTCCTCGCAGCGGCCCAGCTCGACTGGGCCGGCTTCTTCCGCTTCTCTCCCGAGGAGGGAACCCTCGCCGCCACGCTCCCTGACCAGGTCCCCGAGGACGTGGCCCTCGAGCGCCTGCGCGAGTGCGGCGAGCTCCAGGACGCGATCACCACCGAGCGTCGCCAGAGGCTCGTGGGATCGACCTGCGAGGTGCTCGTCGACGCCCCCGGCATCGGTCGCAGCCACCGAGAGGCGCCCGAGATCGACGGTGTCGTGCGCCTGCCGCCGAGGCTTCGACGAGGCAGCCTGCACGAGGTCGCCATCGCGGCCGCCGAGGGCCCCGACCTCATCGCCACGGGGGCACGGCCACGGGGCCGAGGCGATGAGTGGCGATGAGTGAGGAGAGCGGCAAGGCCTTCGGGCCGAGCGCCATCGCGACGCCAGCGAACGCCCTCACGCTCGGCCGGCTCGTCGTGTCGCCGCTCTTCGCGCTGCTCGTGGGCGCGATCGGCTCGACCTCCTGGCTGCTGTGGGCGCTGTGGTGCGTGCTCGTGCTGTCCGACGGGCTCGACGGGTACGTGGCACGCTGGCACGGCACGACGCGCTCTGGCGCCTTCCTCGACCCGCTCGCCGACAAGTTCCTCGTGCTCGGGGCGCTCGCCGCGCTCGCCGTCGTCGGAACGTTCGCGTGGCTGCCGGTCGCGCTCATCGCGTTCCGCGAGGTCGCGATGAGCGCCTACCGCTTCCGCGCCGGCCGGCGTGGGGTGTCGGTGCCGGCGCGGCGGCTGGCGAAGGCGAAGACGGTCGTCCAGGACCTCGCGGTGGGCCTGGCGATCCTGCCGCCCCTCGGCACCGCGCATCCGAGCGCCGCTCGCACGACGCTGTGGGTGGCCGTCGCCCTCACCCTCGTGAGCGGGATCGAGTACGTCCTCGACGCCCGGCGACAGCTGCGGGGCGCCCGCCCCGGCACGGCACGGGTGCTCACCGGCGGCTCGCCGCGCTGAGGGTCGACGTGCGCGTCGAGATCGTGGCGGTCGGGTCGGAGCTGCTGCTCGGCCAGAGCGTCGACACGAACTCGACCGTCATTGCCGCGCACCTCGCCGAGGCGGGGATCGACTGCCAGTTCCAGGTGCGCGTCGGGGACAACGTCGAGCGCATCGCGATGGCCCTGCGCGCCGCGCTGGCGCGCGCCGACGCGGTCGTGGTCTGCGGTGGCCTCGGCCCCACGCAGGACGACGTGACGCGCGAGGCCATCGCGGCGGTGATGGGGGTGGAGCTGCGCGAGGACCGTGACGCCGCCGCCCTGGTCCGCGCGGCGTTCGCGCGGCGCGGCCGGGCCATGGCGGCGAGCAACCTCCGCCAGGCCCTCGTGCCCGTGGGCGCGTCCATCATCCCGCAGCGCCTCGGCACGGCGCCCGGCCTCGTCTGCCCCGTCGGCGACCGCGTCGTCTACGCGCTCCCCGGTGTGCCGCGGGAGCTCGAGGAGATGCTCGAGCGAGCGGTGCTCCCCGACCTCCGCCGCCGCGCCGGCTCGGCCGCGGTGATCTTGAGCAGGACCCTGCGCACGGCCGGGCTCGCGGAGTCCGTGCTCGCCGAGATCCTCGAGCCACGGTTCCGGGCGCTCGAGGCATCCGGGCCTGGCGCGGTGACGATCGCCTTCCTCGCGAGCGGCGTCGAGGGGATCAAGGTGCGCCTCACCGTGAAGGCGCCGAACCAGGTCGAAGCGGCGAGAGCGCTCGACGCCGAGGAGGAGGAGGTGCGTCGCCTCCTCGGCGACGCGGTCTTCGGCGTCGACGACGAGACGATGGAGGCCGCGGTCGGCAAGCTCCTGCGCGAAGGCGGGAGGATGCTCGCGCTCGCCGAGTCCTTCACCGGCGGGCTCATGGCGTCGCGGGTAGTGGCGCTCGCGGGTGCGAGCGAGTGGTTCGCCGGTGGCGTCGTGACCTACGCCAGCGAGGCGAAGCGACGGGTGCTCGAGATCGAGGTCGACGGCGTCGTCTCCGGCCGGACGGCGGCGGCGATGGCCGAGGCGGTCCGCTCGCTCTTCGGCGCGGATGTCGGGCTGGCCACGACCGGCGTCGCGGGGCCGGACCGTCTGGAGGGCCGGCTGCCGGGAACGGCGTTCGTCGGGATCGCCCTCGACGGGGAGCCCGCCGAGGCGCTCGAGCTGTCGCTCCCGGGGGATCGGGAGCAGGTGCGAGGGCTCGGGACCCTCAGCGCCTTCGATGCCCTGCGGCGACGCCTCCTCACCCGGGCGCGCCGGACAGCCTGACGGCGGCTTCGAGAACCCTCCGGGCTTCGTCGTCGAAGGCGACGAGGCGGGCGAGCCGAACGGCCGTCGGCGTCGTCCGCAGCGTCTGGACCGCGACCGCCGCCGCGGCGTCCGGCGGGTAGCCGTAGGCGCCGGTGGAGATCGCCGGGAAGGCGATGGAGGTCGCCCCGACCTCGTCGGCGAGCTGGAGGCAGCGTCGGTAGCAGGACGCGAGTAGCTCCGGCTCGCCGTGACGCCCGTCGCGGTAGACGGGGCCGACGGCGTGCGCGATGTAGCGCGCCGGGAGCCGGAAGCCCGGCGTCAGCTTCGCATCGCCCACCGCGCACCCACCGAGGGCGGCGCACGCGGCGCGCAGCTCGGCCCATCCCGCGGCACGGTGGATGGCCCCGTCCACGCCACCGCCGCCGGCGAGCCGCGGGTTCGCGGCGTTGACGACGACGTCGACGTGCTCGCGGGTGATGTCGCCGAGCACGACCTCGAGGCGCAGCGCCACGGGACCAGTCTCGCGCCGCCTCGCCGAGCGCGCGGCGGGCGCGCCCTCGCGGCGAGGGCGCCCGGCGGGGATCAGGTGAGGTGGGCCCTCAGGATCGCCTCGACCGCGTCGGGATCGTCAGGCGTGATGACCGGCGTGATCGTCCGCCCGACGTCGACGTAGAGCGCGGTGGACTTGGCCGGCCGGCGTGGGTCGAGGTTCCACCAGTGCACGAGGTCGCCCGAGCCCCAGATGCGCCAGCGGCCGGAGAGCCCGGTGAGCGGCCGCCTCGTGACGGCGCGGATCCTCCGGTAGGGGATCGTCTTGGCCGCACCCCAGAGGTAGTACCAGCGGATGGTGAGGGCCTGGTCGTCGCACGCGATGCGGCCGTCGTCGTAGAGCACCGCGCAAGTATCGCCGACCGGTCGAACGCGCGCGCTGGTCGCCAGGGTGGGGCGCAGCAGGGGTCGTGGGCATCCACCAACGAACAGGTGTTCGGAACTACAGTCACGTGAGTACCCGTGGCGGCGCGCGGGGAGGCGATACAGCCACTCCCTATCGTCTCGGGGCCAAGCGCAGGCTGCCGGTTGCCGGCTGGAGAGGGAGCGAGGGGAATGGAGCGAGACAAGGCGCTCGAGGCGGCGCTCGGCCAGATCGAGCGGCAGTTCGGCAAGGGCTCGGTCATGCGCATGGGCGAGCACCTCTCGATGGCGATCGAGTCGATCTCGACCGGGGCGATGTCGCTCGACCTCGCGCTCGGCGTGGGCGGCCTGCCGCGTGGCCGGATCGTCGAGGTGTACGGCCCCGAGTCCTCGGGGAAGTCGACCCTCGCCCTCCACGTGGTGGCGGAGGCGCAGCGGAACGGCGGCATCTGCGCCTACATCGACGCAGAGCACGCCATGGACCCGGTCTACGCGAAGGCCATCGGCGTCGACATCGACGAGCTGCTCATCTCCCAGCCGGACACCGGTGAGCAGGCGCTCGAGATCGCCGAGCTGCTGGTGCGCTCGGGCGCGATCGACGTCCTCGTGGTGGACTCGGTGGCCGCGCTGACGCCACGTGCCGAGATCGAAGGCGAGATGGGGGACAGCCACGTCGGCCTGCAGGCGAGGCTGATGTCCCAGGCGTTGCGCAAGCTGACCGCCGCGCTGTCGAAGTCGAAGACGATCGCGCTGTTCATCAACCAGCTCCGGGAGAAGATCGGCGTCGTCTACGGCTCGCCGGAGGTGACCCCGGGTGGCCGGGCCCTCAAGTTCTACGCCTCGGTGCGCCTCGAGATCCGCCGAGCCGAGCAGATCAAGGACGGCACCGAGGTCATCGGGAGCAGGACGCGGGTGAAGATCGTGAAGAACAAGTGCGCCCCGCCCTTCCGCCAGGCGGAGTTCGACATCATGTACGGCAAGGGGATCAGCCGCGAGGGCTCGATCCTCGACGTCGCCGTCGACCTCGGCATCGTGAAGAAGTCCGGCGCCTGGTACACGTACGAGGGTGAGCAGCTCGGGCAGGGACGCGAGAACGCGAAGCAGTTCCTGCGCGAGACCCCGGAGCTGATGGTCGACCTGGACCAGCGGATCCGCAGGGAGGTAGCCGACAAGCTCGGTATCGACGTCCCCCTCGGGGCCGGAATCGGTGACGACGAGCCGATCACCCTCGCCGAGGACTGATCCGATCCTCAGCGCGGGATCGAGGTGTGCTTGAACTCGTTGAGCTCGGTGTGTGACGTGAGCAGGTCGAGCACCCGATCGATCGTGGCGCGGGCCTCCTCCCCGCTGCGCGGACGGCTGAGCAGGCGGACGAACGCCGCCTGCTCGCCGGCGATGAAGGTCGGCACGCCGAAGACCGCGTGCGAGGCCACGAGGCCTCGGTGCTCCGTCGCGAGCAGGTCGTAGGGCCAACCCGCGTCGAGCTCCGCGAAGACGGCGTCAGCGTCCGCTCCCCCCTCCTTCAGCGCGGCGCGAGCCGTCTCCTCCTCGCGCAGGTCGCGGCCGTGCTCGTGGCGCGCCACGAAGAAGGCGGTGTGGACCGCGAGGAAACGGTCCGGAAAGCGCTCGCGCACGACGAGGGCCGCCGCCTGCGCCACGAGCTCGTTGCGCTTGCTCGGGTCGTCGAAGACGCTCAGGCCGCCTTCGGGGACGTGCACCTCGGGCAGGCTGAAGGCCCGGAAGGTGACCTCGTAGGGCGCTCCGGCCCGCATCGCGGCGACGACGTGCTCGCTGGCATTGCGCGCGAATGGGCAGCGGTAGTCGAATGCAACGGAGAACGAGCGAGTGGTCATGCAACGATCAACTCCGGCACCCGCCGAGAGATTCCCCGCGGCGTCCGGCGTGCGGCGGGCCCGTCCCGGCGACGTCGCGCCGATCGCCGCGTCCTTGGCCCGGGCGTTCGCGCACGACCCGGTCGCGTGCTACCTCTTCCCCGCCGCGGCGCGTCGCGAGGCCAGCCTGCGCCGATTCTTCGCGCTGCAGCTTCGGCACCACTACCTGCCCCGCGGCGAGGTCTTCACGACCGCCGAGCGAGACGCGGCCGCCCTGTGGATGCCGCCGAGCGCGGCGCCGCCGGACCTGGCCCGGCAGCTGGCCGACGTCCTCCTCCTCGCCCCCGTGCTGCGAGGGCGGCTGCTCGCTGCCCGCCAGCTGGCGCGGCTGCTGGCCGCGCACCACCCCGAAGCCCGTCACTACTACCTCGGGACGCTCGGGACCGACCCGCGCCGCCAGGGCGAAGGTCGTGGCTCGGCGCTGCTGCAGCCGGTGCTCGAGGCCTGCGATCGCTCGGGGACCGAGGCCTACCTCGAGTGCTCTCGTGCCGGAACCGTCCCCTTCTACGTCCGCCACGGCTTCCGCGTCACGGCGCAGGTGACGGCGCCGGCGGGCGGCCCGACGCTGTGGCTGATGGCACGCCGGCCACGGGCCTGAGCCCGACCGCGGGCGGCTCGTGCCGGGCGCGCCCGACCTCGGTTGGGATCGGTCGGACGCCGGGTGGGGTGCGGCCCGGGTCGAGGACGACCTCGGTCAGGATGTCGAGCACCGCGCGCACGGGCGCGCCGGGCATGCCGCGGCGGCGCTGGGCGAAGCCGACGAGGCGCGGGGCGAGGCCCTCCACGGGAACGAGCGTCCAGCGCTCGCGCAGGCCCGGTGTCATCGCGCCGGAGGGAAGGATCGAGAAGCCGGAGCCCTCGAAGGTGAGCGAGGCGATCAGCCGGAGGCTGTCCATCTCGGCTCGCGGTCGGAGGGTGACGCCGGCGGCGCGAGTGAGGGCGTCGAGGTCGTCCCGGTAGGCGCTGCCCCGCGTCGGCAGCAGCAGGGGCAGGCGAGCGAGGTCGGCGAGGCTGACTCGATCGGCCGCGGCGAGAGGGTGGTCGCTCGGCAGGACGAGGCCGAGGTCCTCCTCGAAGAGCGGCACCGTGCGCACCTCGGTACCCGAGGCGGGCAGGGCCAGCACGCCGATGTCGACCTGCCCGCTCGCCAGCTGGCTGTCGAGGCCGAGCGTCGTCGCCTCGATGAAGACGAGGTGGAGGTGAGGGTGGCGGAGAGGGACGAGGTCGAGCAGCCCGGGCACGAGCCAGCGAGCAGCGGTCCCGATGGCGCCGAGGCGCACGGTTCCGATGACCTCGTGGCTCAGGGCCGTGACGTCCGAGCTCATCGCGTCGAGCTCGCCGATCACGCGGCGCGCTCGCGCGACGACGAGCTCGCCCGCCTCGGTGAGCTCGCCGGTGGCGCGATCGACGAGCGAGGTTCCGAGCTCTACCTCGAGCTTCTTCACGTGCGTCGAGATGTTCGACTGGACCGTGGCGAGGGCGTCAGCGGCTGCAGAGAACGACCCGTGCTCCGCGATGGCGACGATGGCGTTCAGCTGCCGGAGGTCCATCGCTAAAGACGATAGCAAATATCTACCGAAACTGTTTGACTGATGGGCCACCAGGGCAGATACTGGTGTCAGACCGCAGGCGACATCGGATCCCCCCTCCGATACCTGGCGGGATGACAGGAAGGAGCCGGATCCCCCCTCCGGCTCCTTCTTCGCGTCTCGGACCGGAACCTAGCCGTCGCGGACCAGGGCGTGTCAAGCCGTGGCTCGATCACCAGGGCTTGGCCGACCCGCGGGGCTGTCTCGGCCGGTCGCGGCGCGCGCTCTCTGCGAGCGCCCAGGCGCGCCGCCACGCAGCGGCCTGCGGTCCGCGGAACGCCGGGGTCGTGCCGCGCGCGGCGCGCCGACGTGCCGACCACCAGTCGCTCTCGGCCTCGTCCGCCAGCGCCGCGACGGCCGCCTCGATGCGTGCCGCGAAGCGCCGGGCGTCCTCCTCACGGCCGCCTGGTGTCGGGGCGAGCGGCGAGAGCGGGGACCCGAAGCGGACCTCGACCGTTCCTGGACGCAGCGTGCCCCGGCCCTTGGGCAGGAGCGGTCGCACCCCCTTCAGGTGGATCGGGACGACGGGCACGCCGCAGCGCTTCGCGAGGTAGGCAGCGCCGCCGCGGAACTCCTGGCCCCAGCCGTCGGGGCTGCGACCTCCCTCCGGGAAGATGACGAGGCTCCAGCCCTCGCCGAGCAGCTCGGCGGCGAGGTCGGCGCTCCTGCGGTTCACCTTCGTGCGCTCCATCGGGATGGTCCCGAGCAGCAGCGGCCACAGGCGTGCCTTCCAGGCCCGGTCGAAGAAGTAGTCGGCGGCCGCTGCCACGACGGCGCGATGGCGGAAGCGGGCCGGGAGCGCGCTGAGCACGATCGCGGTGTCGAGGTGGCTCGTGTGGTTCGCGGCGAAGATGACCGGGGCGCGCAGCGCCGCGAGGTGCTCGCTGCCGAGGACCTTCGGTCGGGTCGCGAGGTAGGTGAGGGGACGGGTCACGTTGTCGAGGAGGAGCGCGCGAACGAACCGAGCTGGCGGGCGGCGGCTCCACGCGGTGTCGTAGTCGACGCCGAGGTCGCGGCGCACGGGCGGGCGGGGCACGGTGCCGGGCCACGGGGGCCGGCGCACCACCGCCTCGACGCGGGCGGGGACGCGCATGGTCACGTCACGTCGGCGAGGAAGAGCGGCGGCAGGTGCAGGTGGGTGATCGAGGGGTCGCGCCCGACGACGTCCTCCGCCATCTCGAGCGCGTCGGCGAGCGTGCTCGCGGGCTTGAAGCCCAGGCGGCGGACTGCCCGGCGGTCCCCGCCGACGACGATGACCTGCCCGAGGTGCTCGAGCGCGTGCGCGCACCAGTACCACATGTAGAAGGGGTGGACCCCGTGGTAGGCGTAGGACGTCCGGTACAGGTGGATGTACCACTCGTCGCGGGCGTAGGACTCCTCGAACTTCGACTCGATCTCGAGCGGATCGGTCGTCTCGGCTAGCACCTGCTCGAAGAAGTCGATGTAGCTCGGGTGGTGCACCGGGTGGAACGCCCACGGGGTCGGGTGCGACAGGATGGCCACCCCGCCCTCGCGCACGACGGGGCGGTTGCGGTAGAGGTTGAAGAAGTACCCGAGGCCGAGGCAGGCGACGAGGATCGGGTTCATGATCGAGTTGACGTTGTAGGGGCAGATGTAGGGGAGCCCCATAGTGACGACGTCGGTCTGGCCGCTGACGGGCACGAGCTGCTGGGCGTGGACGTTGGCGAGGGTCCGCTCGTGCACCGCCTCGACCTCGCCGGCCTGCACGGACGCGAGGGCGTGCGGGGCCCGGATCGCCTGGAAGATCTGACGGGCGAGCGCGGGAGGGGTCCGGTCGAGCGCCGCCTTCGTCGCGCTGAAGCCGGCACGGTCCACGAAGCGCCACTCCCACTCCCGTCGCTGGAGGAAGCCGAACTGCGCGGGGAACGTGTCGGTGTTGAGCGTCGTCTCGATCTGGAAGACGCGAACGCCGGCCTGCTTGATCAGACGGCCCATTCGCCAGTTCGAGTGGTGCAGCTCGGAACGGTGGAGGTCCATGAAGGAGCGGCTGTGCTGCATCGTCCGGACGTTGTGGTGGTGGCGCAGCGACCGGTAGCTGGCGAGCCCGGTGGCGACCGACTTGTGGCCGCCGTCCATCGCGACGAGGTTGATGTTGACGTACACGAGGAGGTCGCTCTCCGCGGCGCGCCGGTTGATCTCGACGTCCTCGCCCGCCTCGGTCGTGCCGAGGTGCACGAGGTTCGCCGGGTCCTCGGCGTCGTGCTGCAGGAGCAGGCCGTTCGGGGCGAACGCGTCGAAGATGCGGCTGCCGAGCGCGTGGCGGAGCTCGTCGTCGGTCATGCGCCGGTGCAGTGCGAGCGCGGCGATGAGGACGACGTCGTCGACGCCGGCCGCTGCCGCCTGGTCGAGGACCGCCTCGATGACGAGCTGGCGCACGTCCGGCGCCCGCATCGGGGGGAGCGGGAGCGAGACGTCGTCGAAGGCGATCGTGAGGCGCATCCCGGGGTGCAGGAGGGCGGACAGCGGGGGGGAGTCGCCGAGCGGGTGCTCGAGCGCCTCCCGGATCGCGGCGGCTGGGTCGCGCAGGGGGGCGACGGGCTCGGGCGGGTAGATGACCCGCGAGCCGACGGGGAGGCGCTCGAGGCGGAAGCCCTCCCCGTGCCAGAACAGCACGGGGGGCGTCGAGCGGTCGACCTCGAGGACGAACCCCGGCCTCGGGCTCACGTCCTGCCCTCTCCTTCCTCGGTGCCGATCGGGTCGGCGGTCGCGCTCCACCATCTCGTCGCCGCGTCGCGCCGCAGGTCGAACGCGACCTTCACCGCGCCGCGCCGACCGGCGTTCGCCGCGTGGCGAATGGCCTCCTCGTAGCGCTCAAGAGGGTAGCGGGCCGAGACGAGGCGGCCGAGGTCTGCCGCCTCGACGAGCTCGAGCGCGAGCTGGAAGGTGGGGCGCTCGTCGCCGGCCAGCTGCTCGGTGCCGTAGGCGTAGGTGCCCGAGAGCGTCACCTCGCGCTGCCACAGCGGCGCGAGGTCGACGTGCACCGACCCCGGCATGCCGACGAGGACGATGCGCCCCCCGGGCCGGACGACGGCGAGGCAGGCCGCGATCGACTCCGCGCTCGCCACGCAGTCGAGGACGACGTCCGCCCCGCCGGCGAGTCGCCGGACGCCACCGCTGCGACCGGCGAGGGCGAGGGAACCGGTGGACCGGCGGACCGCTCGGGCCAGCTCGCCGGGCTCGACGACGGCATCGGCGCCGAGCTGGTCGGCGAGCGAGCGCTGCACGGGGTGCTTGGCCACCGCGAGGAGGCTGGCGGGCAGGCTGAGCTGCCGGAGCGCTGCGACCGTGAGCAGGCCAAGCGTCCCCGCTCCGAGGACGACGACGTGCTCGCCCGGGGCGACGCGCGCGGCGAGCGCGGCGTGGATGGCACACGCGGTCGGCTCGACGAGCACGGCGTCCTCGTCGCTCAGGTGGTCCGGCACGAGGTGGAGCTGGCTCTCGTGGGCGACGAGCTCCTCGGACCACCCGCCCCCGGTGTCGGCGCAGTACCCGGTCTGCAGGCCCGGCCGCAGGTGGCCGAACGCGATCCGCTCGCAGCGGCCTCGTCGTCCCGCGGCGCAGGCGCGGCACGGCGGGTCGAGGCCGCGGACGACGCAGGACAGGACCGGCTCGAGGACGACGCGGCGGCCCGCGTCCGGACCGTCGAGGAGGTCGGCGACGACCTCGTGGCCGGGCACGAACGGGAAGCTGACGATCGGTTCGAAGTAGCGCGAGCTCGCGCCGTCGAGTGTCGTGAGGTCCGAGCCGCAGATGCCCGCGAGCCGTGGCCGCAGCCGCCGCCAGGAAGGTCCGAGCGGGCGCGGGGGGTCGACGTCGGCGAGCCGCAGCGGACCGATCCCGATGCCAGCTCCGGCGCCGGCGAGCGCAGCAGCGGCGCGTGCCGCGGCGAAGCGGTGGACGTGTCGTTCGACGAGGAGGGCCTTCATGCTCGTGCCGCTGGACCGAGCTGGGTGGCGCTCGGCGGCTCCGTGCGCGGCCCGGTGCGGCGCGTCGCGACCGCGAGCGGGCGCCACGGGCCCCCGGGGGCGCGTCCCCACCGCTCGATCGGCCAGCCGCGCCGTCGGGCGATCGCGGCGAGCTTCGGCTCGGGGTTCACCGCCACGGGGTGGCCCGCGGCCTCGAGCATCGGCAGGTCGCTCGTCGAGTCCGCGTACGCGACGGTCTCGGCGAGCGAGAGACCGAACGACGCCGACCAGCGCTCCATGAGCAGGGCTCGGGCCTCACCGGTCGGCGGCGTGGAGGCGAGCTCGCCGGTGAAGCGGCCGTCGCGCACCTCGAGGCGTGCGCAGACGATCTCGTCGAACAGCGGCGCGAGCGGCGCGACGACGAAGTCCAGGGCCCCGGTGATGAGCAGCGTCCTGTGGCCGAGCTGCCGGTGGGTGCGCAGGCGCTCGATCGCGCCCGGGAAGCACCGGAGCAGGAGGAGGTCGCTGAACAGCTCCCAGGCGTCGGCGCGCACGCGCGCCTCGGGCGCGCCCTCGTAGCGGCGGTAGAAGGCGCGCAGGAAGTCGGTGCGGTCGCGCCGGTCGACGGCGAGCAGTCTCGGGCCCTCGGCGATCAGCTGGGCGGCGAGCTGCGCGCGGCGCAGGAGGGGGAGGTGGCGCGTCGCGAGCCAGGCGTAGGACTCGACGACGTTGGAGGCCACGAGCGTCTGCTCGAGGTCGAACACGGCGCAGCGCGGCGCCTCGGTGAGGACCGATCGGCGCGCCCGCTCCTCCCGGCTCGGCGATCGTCGTGGCGCCGGCGAGGTGCGGACCCGAGCGTGCTCGACGACCGAGGGCAGGTGGACGTCGCGGACGTAGGACGGCCAATCGATGACCGCGGGGTCGAAGCAGAAGGCTTGCTGGTCGGCGTCGTCGAGCGAGCGGTAGAGGGCGAGGGCGTTGTCGATCCGAAAGCGTGCCTCGGTCTCGGTGTAGCTCCCGTAGAGCTCGACGTAGCCGAGCGCACGCTCGGCCAGCTCGCGGCGCTCCTCGAGGGACGAGGCGCGCTCGGCGAGCTCGCCGCGGATCGGCAGGACGTTCACGACGCGCTCGGCGCCGCGCAGCGCACTCACGGCTCGCTTGAGCTCGCCCTGCACCTTGCCGCGGCCGGGGAAGGACCACTTCGGTACGACGATCGGCTGGCCCCTGCCGTCGTAGAGCGGGTGCTCGGTGAACCACCGCTCGCACAGGTCGACGAGCGTCCCGTACCGGAGGGGGTTGCGCACGCCCGAGGCGATCTGGATGATCTCCGGTTCCCCCGGGCGCGGCCCGCGCGCGGCGACGGCGATGATTCCGGCCGCGACGAGGTCGACCGGGATGACGTCGATGACGCCCTCGGGGACACCCGGGAACTGGCGGAGCAGACCGCGGGCGTAGGAGATGATCACGGGCTCGGCCATCCGGAAGCCTCGGATCCAGCCCGGTCGGGGCTCGGCGAGGGCCGACTCCACGATCGACGGGCGCACGATGGTGACGGGGAGGTCCCCACGGCTCTCGCAGAGGGCGACCTCGCCGAGCGACTTCGTGAAGGCGTAGGCGTCCGGCCAGCCGAGCGCCTGGGCGCGGGCTCGGCCCAGCTCGACGAGGCGGTCGGCGACCCACGCCTCCCGCAGGCGCTCGGTGCGCTCGGCGAGGAGCGCCGTACCGGCGGCCCCGAGCTCGGCGCGCGCCTCGCGCCGGAAGCGTGCGAGGAGGGCAGGCGCCCTGCTCTCGGCGTCGGCGTCGGCCCGGGCGCGCCGGGCCGCGGCGACCTCGGCTCGCCACTCGGGCAGGGCCAGGTAGCGGCTCGCCTGCACGGGCTCCTCGGCTGCGTCGCCATGGTGCGCGCTGTTCACGTAGGCGGTGGACACCGCGACGAGGTGCGGGAGCGCCGAGCCGGCGCGTTCGGTCGTGAGGTCCAGGAGCGTCCTGGCGACGCGTGCCGGCCCGAGGAGGTTGACCTCGACGGCGCTGTCGAGCGGCGCGTCGAAGCTCACCGTGGCAGCGGAGTGGATGACGACGTCGCAGGCGGCGAGCTGGCGGCGACCGGCGTCGTCCAGGCCGAGGCCCTCGCTTGCGACGTCGCCGGCGACCGCGACCACCCGTCGCGTCACCTCGTCGTCGAATCGCTCGCCGAGCTCGGCGCGCAGGCGGTCGAAGCAGTCGTTCCGCAGGATCTCGCGACGGAGGCGCTCGGTCGCGTCGGCCCGGCGCCCCGGGCGGACGAGGAGGAGGAGCTGGCACCCGGGGACGGCGCGAAGGAGTCGCTCGACGAGGGCCGTCCCGAGGAAGCCCGTCGCACCGGTGATCGCGATGCGCCGCCCGGCGAGCCGATCAGCGATCACGGCACGCTGGCGGCGGGCGCCCAGGCGCCTCGGCGCGGGCCCGTCGCGTCGTTGCGCCCGGGCTTCACCGCTTCCTCGCCGCGGTCGGCCGGCGGCGGGGCGGCGTGTAGCGCTTCGAGGCCCTCGGCGGGCCCGCGGCTCGTGCCGGTCGGCGCGTCGCCGCTGCCGGCGCCGCCGCGCCCGCCTGCTGGCGCTGTCGCGCCATGACCCGCATGATGAGCCACCCGCCGTAGAGGAGGAACAGGATCCCGAGGGTGTTGCGCCCCGTGATCGCCTCCATGCCCGTCATGAAGCTGGCGAAGCCGAGCAGGGCACGGCGCCGGAGGAGGAGGCCGACGAGCATCAGCGCCGTCACGAGCGAGCCGGCGACGAGGAGGGTGTCGGCGTCGGCCCGGACCTGCGCCGAGGTGCTGCGGTGGTTCACGAGGTAGCCCGCGACGGTGAAGGCGATCGCGAGCGCGACCGCGCCGGCGCCGAGGAGGCGCTCGCGACGGTCGAGGCCGTTCACGATCTCCTTCTCGCCGGCGGGCCGCGGTGAGGCCGGCCGGGGCGAACGGGGTCCGGGGCGCTGGTGCCACAGCCCGGTGGCGAGGGTGCGCAGGCGAGGGCGCGAGCGCGCCGGCGCGCCTGCACCCGGCGACGAGCCGTCGCTCGCTGCGGGCGCACCTGCCCCGTGCTCGGTCACGCGCAAGAGGCTAGTGGCCGCTCGCGCGCCTCGGGCGAGCCCCGCCCTTCGGACGAGCGTCACCGGATCGGGCTCTCCTCCCCACCGGGCTTCGCGCGGTTGCGGCCGAGACCGCTCGATGGGAGACTGGCCTGGTCGCCGGCCGCGGCCCGACGCTCGCAGCGGGGTGAGCTCGGTGGGCGGCGTGGGCGTCGAGCGGGCGCTTGGCTCAGGTGGTTAGAGCGCAGCCTTCACACGGCTGAGGTCACAGGTTCGAGTCCTGTAGCGCCCACGGGAGCGACACGGCGCCGGGCGAGGGATCGGGAGGAGGGCGCGCACGACGGTGGAGTTCCTCGTGCACATCACCGTGAACTGGCCGCCCGACGGCGACGAGGACACGAAGGCGAGGCTCGTCGACGAGGAGGCGGCCCGCGCCAAGGTCCTCGCCGAGGCGGGCGTCATCGAACGCCTCTGGCGGATCCCCGGCCGCTGGGCGAACGTCGGGGTGTGGCGTGCCGACGACGCGACGCGGCTGCACGAGGCGATCTCGTCGCTCCCGCTCTACCCGTGGCTGTCGGTGCGGGTCGTGCCCCTCGCCCGGCACCCCTCGGACCCCGTCGCCTGGGGCGGGCGCGAGGCGGCCGGCTAGGCGCCGGCGCCGACTGGCGTCTCGCGCCGGGCGCTCGTCGCGACGAGGTCGCCCTTCGGCCGCCCCGGCGGGCGAGCGTCGGCGCAGCGGTCGTCGTGTCCCCGGACCTGGCACCGCCCGAGCCGCGACCGAATCCACGGCACAGGCGCCCACCCGCCTCGGACGACGGCGGGCGGGCCAGACCCTGCCGACCGGCGCGCGGCGCTCGATCCGCGGCGCGTCGCGAGTACCACCGTCGCCCTCGACCCCCTCGCGGTCAACGAGCCGAGCATCGTCGCCGCGGCGGTGCCGACCGCCGCGCGGCGCGTGGCGCCACGGTCGGCGCGAGGGCAGGGTCTCCGCGAGGCGGCGGCCTCATCCCGTCGGAGCCCCATCGAGGGCGGGTGGGCGCCTGGCGCGCTTCTTCGCCGCCTGGCGCCGCTTCGCGTCGAGGCGCCGCTCGGCAGCCGCAGCTGGGGGGACGGTCGGCCGTCGGGGGGCGTGCTCGCGCAGCGCGAGCGCCAGCCGCTGCGCGAGGCGCTCCCGCGCGAGCGCGCGGTTGCGCTGCTGGGAGCGCTGCGAGCTCACGACGACCCGGGCCACCGGTCCGAGCCGCTCGAGGAGCCTCGCCTTCTGGCGCGGCCCGAGGTGCCGGGAGGACGCGACATCGAAGCGGAGATCGACGCGGGTCCTCGTCCGGTTGGCGTGCTGGCCACCTGGTCCGCCGCTCGTGGAGAAGCGCCACTGCAGCTCCTCCGCCGGGATGGTCAGGCGCCGATTCACGCGGAGGTCTTCCTCGTGCGCCGCGGTGCGCTCGGACCTCGCGCCGGGCGCGTCGGGACCATCGACCTGGCGCCGAGTCCCTAACACTTCCATCGCAATCCTCACAGGATTCCATCAGAGTGACGCGTGAGGATGGCTTCGTGGCGCTCGCGATCTCCGAGGACGGCGACGACGTCGAAGATCGCGTCGCGCGCCGGCGCGCCGGGCCGGTGGTGTGGTCGCTGCCCTCGGTCGCGACCGTGCGCCGGGTGGCACGCTACTTCCTGACCTCCGTCGCCGCCCTCGCGATCAGCGAGATCACGCTCCTCGCGCTCGTCGACGCCCGCCTCCAGCCGACGGTAGCGGCCCTGCTCGCGAACCTGGCGGGCGCCCTCCCCTCCTACCTCCTGTCGCGCTACTGGATCTGGGCCGAGGCCGACCGCCGGCGGCCGCTGCGCCAGATCGTGCTCTACTGGGTGGTCTCGGTCGTGAGCATGGGGATCTCGAGCGTTGCGACCGGTGAGCTCGCCCGCCTCGCGCCGGCCAGCCGGCTCGCGCACCTCGTCGTCGTCGGGACGATCTTCCTCGGCGTGAGCTTCGTGCTGTGGGTGGCGAAGTACCTCGTCTACGAGGCGGCGATCTTCATCCGGCCAGCCCCCGCGCGCCGCAGGGTGGCCGCGGCCGAGAGCGAGGGCGCAAGGTGGCAGGCGGGCGGCGCCGCGCTCGAGGGTGGCGCAGGCCCGGCGCACGAGGACGCCATCGCCGTCGCTGCCTGGCAGGCCGGGCACCGGCGGCGATCGTAGGCGCGGGCTCAGCTCCCGAAGCGCGCGCTGGCGAGGACCTCGCCGTTGGCTGCGAGGAGCCGCGCCGAGGCCAGCGCGGCGACGGGCACGGGCAGCGGGGCGCTCCAGGCGCCGGCCCCGGCCGCGAGCCAGAACCGCCCGACGTCGATGGCGCGCCCGTCTCGGGTCGTGACCTCGCAGGTGACGTAACCGGCGGCGCGGAGGTTGGAGACGGCCACGAGCAGCGCCCCGGGCGCGGCGAGCGCCTCGCCGCGCCCCGAACCCGCGGCGCCGAACGCGGCGAGGCGGGCGCCCGGCGCGAGTCCCGGCGTGCTCGCGGCGCCGAGGAAGCGGCCGGCCGCCACGCCCCCGGCCGCGAGCGCGGCGGCGGCCACGGCGGCGAGGGCGGCGCGGCGCGCCGTGGGACGCCGGCGCGGGCGCGCGACGCCGAGGCGCTCGAAGACGCGGACCTCGAAGCCGACCGGGGGCTCGAGCTCGGGAGCGCCCTCGAGGACGCGGTCGGCGCTGCGGCTGAGCGCCTCGAGGGTGGTCGCGCACGCCCGGCAGTGCTCGACGTGCGCGAGCACCGCCGCGCGGGCGCGCCCGGTGAGCAGGCCGAGGGCGGCGAGCGCGAGGTCGTCCTCGATCTCCCGGCAACGCTCGCGCCCGTCAGCCATGGCACACCGCAGGTGGCCTCGTGCTCCTCGGCCGCCTCACGGCTCGTCGTCCTGGGCATCGAGGAGCGCGCGGAGCCTCGCGAGGGCGAGGCGGATCCGCGACTTCGCCGTGCCGAGCGGGATCTGCTCGAGCGCCGCCACCTCCGGAGCGCTGAGGCCGAGCCAGGCGGCGAGGACGAGCGCCCGGCGCTGGTCGCCCGGCAGCCCCGCGAGTGCGCTGCGCAGGCCGGCGAGGGTTTCGACGGCCGGGGGGTGGTCCTCGGCCGCCGGGGCGTGGGCGACGAGCGCGACGAGCTCGTCGGTTGCCGTGGGCGCGTCGTGGCGCGCACGGCGCCGGTCGAGGGCGAGGTTGCGGGTGATCGTGAGCACCCACGCGGACGCCGGCGCCCGGCGCGGGTCGTAGACCGCGGCGTGGCGCCAGGCGCGCACCATCGCCTCCTGCGCCACGTCCTCGGCGAGGTCGACGTCTCGCAGGATGCCGTAGGCGAGGCCGAAGACGCGCCGCTGGTAGCGGCGGACGAACTCGATCGTCGCGGCCTCGTCACCGGTGGCCATCCCCGCGAGGAGGGCCTCGTCGGAGAGGGACGCGGCCTTCGCACGCCCGCCGAGGGCGAGCGCACGCACGGTCGCGGGCGAGAGGCGCTCAGTACCCGTAGGCGCTCGAGGTCGTCGTGGTCGAGCGCGGGCGCTTCGGACGCGGCGCGGCCGTCGCTGCGTTGCCCGGGTGGACGACGGTCCAGAGGTGGGCGTAGCCCTGGCCTCGCGCCTGCCCGGGCTTCGTGTCGCCGGCGTAGCGGTACAGCGGGATGCCGTTGTAGGTGACCTGGAGGCGCCCGTCGCGGCGGATGGTCCCGAGTCCGCGCACCCCCCGGCCGACCGGCCTGGTCTCGCCCTTGGGGAGCAGCAGCGGCGGCCAGAGGCTCGCGCACGCCCCCGTGCAGCGGCTCGTGTCCCGGGCGTCTCGCAGGTAGTGGTAGAGGGTGAAGCCGCGCGCGTCGACGAGCACCGTGCCGAGCTTGCCACGGCGCGCGAGCGCTACGGTGACCGGCGCGCGAACCGACCGGTGCACGGGCGGCCTCCTCGTGCTCGCGGCGCTCGGCAGGGCGGGACCGAGGGCGACGAGGGCGCCGGCCGCCACGACGAGCGCGACGGGCGGGCGGTGCTGTCTCGTGGGCCGCAGGGTCGGGGTGGTCGTCGATGCCATGCAGGCCTCCTCGTGCCAGGGTGTCCCCAGTACTACGACGCAGGGGGCGCTCGGGATCATCGCCCGGTCAGACTGGCGCCGGCCGCGCGCCCCGGTAGGCTCCCGACGTGCGCACCGGCGAGGTGGTCCCCGCGTTCGAGCTCGCCGACCAGCACGGCAGGCTCCGGAGCCTCGACGAGCTCGTGCGGAAGGGTCCGGTCGTGCTCTTCTTCTACCTCGCGGCGCTGACGCCTGGCTGCACGGCCGAGGCCTGCCACTTCCGGGACCTGGTCGAGCGCTTCGGCGCCGTCGGCGCCGAGCCCGTCGGCATCAGCCCGGATCCCGTCGAGCGCCTTCGCCGCTTCGCCGAGGTGCACGGGATCCACTTCCCGCTGCTGTCGGACCCCGACGGCGCGGTCGCCGCAGCGCTCGGGGCGCGCCGGCCCATCGGCGTCGGGCCGCTGCGGACGAGGCGCATGACGTTCGTCATCGGCACGGACCGACGGGTCCTCGGCGTGATCCGATCCGAGCTGCGCACGGCGCTCCACGCCGATCGCGCCCTCGAGGTGCTCGGCGCGGCCGTGCGGCGCTGAGCTCGCCACGGTGGCGATCGGGTCGTGCGCCCTCCCCGGGTCCGCCGCCGGGGCGGATGTGGAAGGGTAGGGGTGTGCCCGTCGCCTGCGGATGTCTCCTAGCCTGCGGATGGTGAGGTCACCCCGGCGATGACCATGCGCCTGTACGACACGGCCCGGCGCGCGGTGGTGCCGTTCACCCCGGGGCCAGTCGTGACCATGTACACCTGCGGCATCACGCCGTACGACGCGGCGCACCTCGGCCACGCAGCGACCTACCTCGCGTACGACATCCTCCAGCGGCGGCTGCGCGACCTCGGGCACACGACGCGCTGCGTCCGCAACATCACCGACGTGGACGACGACATCCTGCGGAAGGCCCGGAGCCTCGGCGTGCACTACCTCGACCTGGCCGCCGAGCAGATCGGACGCTTCGACGAGCACATGCGCGCCCTCAAGCTGCTGCCGGCCTCGGCCGAGCCGCGGGCGACCTCGGCGATCGCGGACATCCTCAGCTTCGTCGGCAAGGTCCTCGACGCCGGCCACGCCTACCGGTCCGGCGGGTCGGTGTACTTCGACGTCTCCGCCTTCCCACGCTTCGGCCAGGTGAGTCACCTCACCCGGGACGAGATGCTGGCGCTCGCTGCGGAGCGGGGCGGCAACGTCGACGACCCCAACAAGGACGACCCGCTCGACTTCGTCCTCTGGCAGCCGTCGCTCCCCGACGAGCCGGCCTGGTCCTCGCGCTACGGGGACGGGCGTCCGGGGTGGCACATCGAGTGCTCGGCGCTCGCCATCCGGGAGCTCGGCACGACGATCGACCTGCACGGCGGGGGCGAGGACCTGATCTTCCCGCACCACGAGTGCGAGGCCGCCCAGTCGGAGGCTGCGACCGGGGCACGCTTCGTCCGGCACTGGATGCACGTCGGGATGGTGCGCCTCGACGGGGAGAAGATGTCGAAGTCGCTCGGGAACCTGGTGTTCGTCGGCGACCTCCTGAAGGAGCACGAGCCCGACGCGATCCGGCTCGCGCTCGTGAGCCAGCACTACCGCTCGTCGTGGGACTGGGACGAGCGGCTGCTGGTGGACGCGGCCCGGCGCCTCGCGGCCTGGCGCCGCGCCGGCCACGGGCACGGCGCGCTCGACGCGGTGCGCGACCGCCTCGACGACGACCTCGACGTGCCCGGGGCCATCGCCGCGATCGACGACGCAGTCGCCCGCGGCGACGGCGTCTCGGACGCCGCGGGGCTCCTCGGCATCGAGCTGTGAGACGAGCAGGCCGAGTCCCGGGGCAGCGGGTGGCCGGCCGGTAGGCTCTGGCGATCGACCGTCCGACGACCAGAGGAGCTGCGTCCGTGCCTCGAGACGATGCGGGAGCCGTATCCGTGCGGCTCCCCGACGGGTCTCGCCGCACCCTGCCAGCGGGAGCGACCGCCGCCGACCTCGCCACCTCGCTCGGGCCCGAGCTCGCCCGTGACGCCGTCGCCGCTGAGGTGGACGGGGAGCTCGTCGACCTCGGGCGTCCCCTCGTCGACGGGGCCCAGGTGCGCCTCGTCGTCGCCGGCAGCGAGGAGGGCCGGGAGGTGCTGCGCCACTCGACCGCGCACGTCCTCGCCCAGGCCGTCCTGCGGCTCTACCCGGGGGCCCGCTACGCGATCGGCCCGCCGATCGAGGACGGCTTCTACTACGACTTCGAGCTGCCCGGAGGGCGGCACTTCTCGGACGACGACCTGCCGCGCATCGAGGCGGAGATGCGCTCGATCATCGGGGAGGCCCAGCCGTTCGTGCGGGAGGAGCGGTCGATCGACGAGGGACTCGCCCTCTTCGCCGATCAGCCCTTCAAGCGGGAGATCATCGAGCAGGTCGCCGAAGCCGCCGGGCGCGTGGACCCCGAGCTCGCGCACGAGGTCGCGGCGGGGACGGTGACGACGTACCGGAACTCGGAGACCTTCGTCGACCTGTGCCGCGGACCGCACGTTCCCTCGACGGACCGACTCGGGCACTTCGCGCTCACGCGGGTGGCGGGTGCCTACTGGCGGGGCGACGAGCGCCGTCCCCAGCTGCAGCGGATCTACGGCACGGCCTTCGAGTCCGCCGAGGCGCTGGCGGAGCACCTGCGCCGGCTCGAGGAGGCGGAGCGGCGCGACCACCGTCGCCTCGGCGCCGAGCTCGACCTCTTCTCGTTCCCCGAGGAGATCGGCTCGGGCCTCGCCGTGTTCCACCCGAAGGGCGGCCTCGTCCGGCGCATCATGGAGGACTACGCGCGACAGCGCCACGTCGACGCGGGCTACGCCTTCGTCAACACGCCCCACGTGACGAAGTCGGACCTGTTCGAGACCTCCGGGCACCTCGAGTGGTTCGCCGAGGGGATCTTCCCGCCGATGGAGCTCGACGGGCAGCACCGGTACTACCTCAAGCCGATGAACTGCCCCTTCCACATCCTCATCTACGCGAGTCGGCAGCGCTCCTACCGGGAGCTGCCGCTCCGCCTCTTCGAGTTCGGGACGGTCTACCGCTACGAGAAGTCCGGGGTCGTGCACGGCCTCACCCGCGTGCGGGGCATGACGCAGGACGACGCGCACATCTTCTGCGCGCGCGCCGACCTCGCCGACGAGCTGCGCTCGCTGCTCGCCTTCGTCCTCGACGTGCTGCGCGACTTCGGCCTCGAGGACTTCCACCTCGAGCTGTCGACCCGCCCGCCGGACAAGGCGGTCGGGAGCCACGAGGAGTGGGAGGAGGCGACGGAGGCGCTGCGGGCGGCGGGCGAGGCGATGGGCCTCGAGCTCGTCCTCGACGAGGGCGGCGGCGCCTTCTACGGTCCGAAGATCTCCGTCCAGGCGCGCGACGCCATCGGGCGCAGCTGGCAGCTCTCCACGGTGCAGCTCGACTTCCAGCTGCCCCAGCGCTTCGACCTCGCCTACGTGGGCCCGGACAACGCCCGGCATCGCCCGGTGATGATCCACCGGGCGCTGTTCGGGTCGGTCGAACGCTTCTTCGCGGTCCTGCTCGAGCACTACGCGGGCGCCTTCCCGACGTGGCTCGCGCCGGTGCAGGCGCGCGTCCTGCCGGTGCGCGACGACCACGGTCCGTACGCGGCCGAGGTCGCGTCCGCGCTCGCCGCTGCAGGGTTGCGGGCAGAGGTGGACCCCGCGAGCGAACCCGTGGGGGCGCGGATCCGGCGCGGCCGGCTGGAGCGCCTGCCGTACCTCCTCGTCGTCGGCGACGACGACGTGGCCGGGAAGACCGTCGGGGTGAACGCCCGCGGCGCGGCCGCCCCCGAGCGGGACGTCCCACTCGCGACCTTCGTCGAGCGCCTCGCGGAGGAAGTCGCCGCGAAGTCCTCGCCCGAGGCGGTGAGACGCCGGTGACCCTCGAGCAGCTCTGGGCGGGCTGGCGCGCCGGCTACGTGGCGTCCGTCACGGCAGGGGAAGGCGCACGGGACGACGAGGGGCTGTCGCGCTGCGTCTTCTGCCGGATCATCGGCTCGGACGAGCCGGACTCGACGCGCCACGTCGTCTGCGAGCGCGCCGACGCGCTCGCGCTGCTGAACGCCTACCCCTACGCGAGCGGCCACCTGCTCGTGATGCCCCGCCGCCACGTCTCGGACCTTGCCGGGCTCGGGGAGGGCGAGGCCAGCGCGCTCTGGGCGCTCGTGCGCGACGCGCTCGAGGCGCTCGAGAAGGCGTACCACCCGGACGGCTACAACATCGGCGCCAACCTCGGGCGTGCGGCCGGCGCCGGGATCCCCGAGCACCTCCACTTCCACGTCGTCCCGCGCTGGCTCGGCGACACGAACTTCATGACGACGGTCGCCTCCGTACGGGTGATGCCCGAGGCGCTGTCGGAGAGCTGGTCGAAGCTGCGGGCCGCATGGCCGTCGTGAGGCTCCCCTTCGGCGGGTACCTCGGTGCGCTGCGCGCCGACCTCACCCGGATCGCGACCGCCGCGGCGGGCCGTCTCGACGCGCCGGTGCCGACGTGCCCCGGCTGGGACGTCGCCGAGCTGGCGCGCCACCTCGCCGCCGTCTACGGGCGCTGGCTCGTCCAGGTGGAGGCTGCCGACCCCTCGCGCCGGCACGAGGCACCGGCGCTCGGGGTCGGGGATCCCCTCGCGCTCCTCGAGGAACAGTCGGGTCGGCTGCTCGCGGCGCTCGAGGCAGCGGGGGAGGAGGCGCCCTGCTGGAACTGGACGGGGGAGGAGCCCACGACCGGCTGGCTCGCCCGGCGGCTGGCACACGAGACGTCCATCCACCGCGTCGACGCCGAGCTCGCAACGGGCCCGGTCAGCCCGATCGAGCGCTCCCTCGCGCTCGACGGGGTCGCCGAGCGGCTGGAGCTGCTCGCGGCACCGGGCTACGGCGACCGCCTCGCCCGAGACTCGCTCGGCGGGCGCCTGTGCCTCCAGTGCGCCGACGCCGAGGCGGCCTGGGTCGTGGAGGTCGATCGCCGTCGGCTCCGGTTCTCGGCTGGCAGCGGGCCGGCGGCGGCGACGGTCCGCGGACCGGCCTCGGCGCTCGATCGGTTCGTCTGGAACCGCCTCGGGCTCGAGGCGCTCGAGCTGCGCGGCGATCCGTCCGTCGCGGCCGCGTTCTCGTCGCTGCCTGGCTGAGACGGCGGCGATCGGTGCCAGAGCGAGCCTCGTCCTCTGGTAGCCTCGGGCGATGATCGACGGTCGGCGCGCCGGACGCGACGCCGAGCCGGGGGCGGCGAGGCGCCTCGCCACCCGGTTCTCGCTCGGTCCGCTGCTCGTGCGCCTCGGCGTGCCCGCCGACGCCGTCACGGTCCTCGGCGTCGTGCTCGCCGCGGGCAACGCCGTGCTGATCGGCCGGGGCGACTTCTACCCCGCGGTCGCCCTCGTCATCGTCGGCGGCCTCATGGACACCCTCGACGGCAGCGTCGCGAAGGCAGCCGGGACGGCCTCGAGCCGGGGCGCCTTCTTCGACTCGGTGGCGGACCGCGTCGCGGACGCGCTGCTGTTCGGAGCCGTCGCCTACTACCTCGTCGGCCACGGCGACCCGCGCCTCGCGCTCGTGCCGGTGGCGATCCTCGCCGTCAGCTCGATCATCTCCTACGAGCGCGCGAAGGCGGAGTCGCTCGGGCTGAGCGCGAGGGGCGGGCTGATGGAGCGTGCCGAGCGCCTGATCCTGCTCGGCATCGCGCTCTTCTTCCACGTCGTCCTGCTCCCGCTGCTGTGGGTGCTGCTCGGCCTGTCGTCGGCGACGGCCGCCGGGCGCTTCTGGCGGGTGTGGCGCCAGGCGAGCGGCCGACAGGTCGGCGAGCGTGCGCCGTGGCACGAGCACGGCCTCACCGTCTGGCGGGCGGCCCCGCGCCGGCCCGGCGGGCGCCGCGCCCGGCGCTCGCGCGAGCCGCTCGCGAGGAAGCTGCGGGGCGTGCTGGCGAGCGACTGGGAGCGCGTCGGCGAACGCCGCCGGGCGAACGGGCGGCAGCGCAGCGAGCGCGCGCTGCGTCGCCGGCTCGGCGAGCGCCACTGAGCGCGCCGAGCGCTCGCGCGACACCCGATGCGCCCGAGGACCGCGTTCCTCCTCTACCGGGGCTCGGCGGACGTGATCCGTGCACTGCCGGGCCCCGTCGCGGGCGCACTGGCCGACGCGGTCGGCGGCCTCGGCGCCCTCTCGCCGCGCCGGCGCGCCGTCGTCACGGAGAACCTCCGGCGCGTGCTCGGGCCGACGGCGCGGCCGTCGACGCTGCGTCGTACGGTGCGTCGGGCCTTCCGGGCCTACGGGCGCTACTGGGTGGACGCGGCCCGCCTGAGGAGCGACGCCACCCGCCTGCTCGCGGGCTTCGAGTACGAGGGCGCCGAGATCCTCGAGAAGGCCGCCGGCGAGCGTCGAGGCGTCATCCTCGCCCTGCCGCACGTCGGCTGCTGGGAGGTCGGCGGTGCCTGGTGTGCGCGCAACGGCTTCCCGCTCACGACCGTCGCCGAGCCGGCGAGCTCGAGGGAGCTGTTCGACTGGTTCGTGGCCGAGCGCGAGGCGATCGGGCTGCGCGTCCTGCTCCTCGACCGCGCCGCCGCGCCCGAGCTCCTCGCCACGCTGCGTCGCGGGCAGGTCGTCGCGCTCCTCGCCGACCGCGACGTCGCCGGTGACGGCGTCGAGGTCGAGTTCTTCGGGTCGACGACGCGCGTCCCTGGCGGTCCGGCCCTCCTCGCGCTGCGAACCGGCGCCCTGCTCGTGCCGACCGCCATCTACCACGGCCCGGGTGGGCGCCACCACGCCGTGCTCCGCCCGCCGCTCGAGGTCGCCCGCCGTGCGTCGCTGCGGGAGGACGTCGCGCGCCTGACCCAGGAGCTGACGCGCGAGCTCGAGGTGCTCATCGCTCGCCGTCCGGAGCAGTGGCACGTCTTCCAGCCGAACTGGCCGGGTGACCCACCCGCCGCCTAGCGATGCGCGTGGCCCTCGTCGCTCCCTACGACCTCGCCGTGCCGGGTGGGGTGCAGGCGCAGGTCCTCGGCCTCGCCCGCGCCCTCGTGGGCCTCGGGGCCGAGGCGGCCGTGCTCGCCCCGGGTACCCCCGGTCCCCGCTCGGCCGCCGGACTGCGTCTCGAAGGCGCGGGGCGCTCGCTGGCCCTGCCCGCCAACGGGTCCCGCGCCCCGGTCGCGCTCGGCCCGGGCGCGCTGGCGCGCACCCGGCGCTTCCTCGCCTCCTTCGACCCCGACGTCGTCCACGTCCACGAGCCCTTCGTGCCGGGCCCGGCGCTCGCGAGCCTGATCGTCGCGAGGGTTCCGGTCGTGGCCACCTTCCACCGGGCGGGTGCCGGCGCCGGGTACCGGCTCGCGGGGCTGGCGCTGCGACGTCTCCTGGGGCGCCTCGACGACGTGGTCGCCGTGTCCGAGGCGGCACGCGAGACGCTCCTCGCCGTCGTCGGCCCGGGCGCCGGGCGCTGCTCGATCGAGCCGAACGGAGTCGACCTCGAGCGCTTCGTGGCCGCCGTCCCCGCGGCACGGGCGGCCCCGGTGGTGTGCTTCGTGGGGCGCCACGAGCAGCGCAAGGGGCTCGCCGTCCTGCTCGAGGCGTTCGCGAGCCTCGAGATCGAGGCGCGCTGCTGGGTCGTCGGCACCGGCCCGCTCAGCGCGCCCCTGCGAGCCCGCTACGGGGCCGACCCCCGCGTCGAGTGGCTCGGCGTGCTCGGGGATGCCGAGCTCGCCAGCCACCTCGCCGCAGCCGACGTCCTCGCCGCGCCCTCGCTCGGCGGCGAGTCCTTCGGCGTCGTCCTCCTCGAGGCGATGGCGGCGGGGGCCGCGGTCGTCGCGAGCGACCTCCCCGGCTACCGAGACGCCGCGGGCGACGCCGCGTGCTACGTCCCGCCTGGGGACGCCCGCTGCCTCGCGGCGGCGCTTCGCAGCCTGCTCACCGACCGGTCCCGGCGCGAGCACCTCGTCGCGGCCGGGCACCGCCGGGTGGCGCCGCGGGGGTTCCCCGCACTGGCGCAGCGCTACCTCGCGCGCTACGAGGCGGCCCGGCGTCGCTGAGCGGGCTCCGGCGGGGAGGGCTCGTCGACCCCCGACCTCCTACACTCGGGGCGATGGCGCGTTCGACGGCGAGACCGAGCGCGGCGCGTGCGCCGCAGCCGGCGCGAGCGGCTCCGGCGCCGGGCCGGCGGGTGAGGCCCGCTCCGGCGCGCGCCGCGGCGCTCGCGCCGCTCGCGCTCGTCGCGCTCGGGGCGGCGTTCGCCGGTGCTGGCATCGTCGCGCCCGGCCTCGCGCTCGCGGCGGCGGGCGGCGTCATCGGCGTCGCGAACTGGTACCTCGGCGCGCCTGGGCGGCTCGCGGCCCGCCTCGGGGCCATCCCGGCCGACCCGCTGCGCCACGCCCGACTGCGCAACGTCGTCGAGGGGCTGTGTGTCGTCCTCGGGCTGCCCGTGCCGGCGCTGCGCGTCCTCGAAGACGCCTCACGCAACGCCATCGTGCTCGGTCCGAGCGCGAGGCGAGCGGTGCTCGTGTGCACGACGGGGCTGCTCGAGTCGGTGGACCGCATGGCGCTCGAGGGGCTCGTGGCACACGAGCTCGCCCACGTGAAGAGCGGGGACGTCGCCCGGGCCGCGGCGGCGACGATCAGCTGCGGCGTCCTCGCGGCGGTGCTGCCGTCCGCGGGACGCGTCGTCGCTCGCCTCGCGGGACCGGCGCGCGAGGCGCTCGCGGACCTCGACGCCGTGAGGGTGACGCGCTACCCACCCGGGCTGATCGCGGCGCTCGAGGCGGTGTCGAGCGCAGGGAGCGCGCGGCCGCGCCTGTCGCCGTCGCTCGCGCGCCTCACCGGAGCGCTGTGGTTCTCGCCGCTCGCCGAGTCCTTCGGGCCCCGGCCGCGGCCCGGTACGCTCGACGTGGACCTGCGGCTCGCCGCCCTGCGCGAGCTGTGAGCAGGCCGCGGCCCGTCGGCGCGGGCGCACGGTGCGGGCGTCGGGCGAGGCCGTCTCGGATGGACGAGGAGGGTGGAAGGTGTCCGGCCACTCGAAGTGGGCGACGACCAAGCACCAGAAGGGTGCCAAGGACCGGGCCCGGGGCAAGCTGTTCGCCAAGCTGATCCGCCAGGTGGAGGTGGCTGCTCGCGAGGGCGGCGGCGACCTCGCGGCGAACGCGACGCTGCGCACGATGTTCCAGAAGGCCCGCGACGCATCGGTCCCCCTCGAGACCATCGAGCGCGCCGTGAAGCGGGGGACGGGCGAGCTCGAGGGCGTGCGGTACGAGGCCGTCACCTACGAGGGGTACGCGCCCGAGGGGGTGGCGGTCATGGTGGAGTGCCTGACCGACAACCGCAACCGCACCGGGGCGGAGATCCGGTCGCTCTTCTCGCGCAACGGCGGCTCGATGGCCCAGCCGGGGGCCGTGTCGTGGCAGTTCCAGCGCCGCGGCATCGTCGTCGTGGCGCGCACGGCCGCCGAGGACGAGCTCATGGCGATCGCGATGGAGGCGGGAGCGGAGGACCTGCGCGACGACGGCGCGGCGTGGACCGTGCTCTGCGCGCCCCAGGACCTGCACGCCGTGCGCGAGGCCCTCGAGGCCGGTGGCCTCGCGGTCGAGAGCGCGGAGGTGTCGCTCGTCCCCACGACGCTCGTCGCGGTGAACGACCCGGCGGGCGCGCGTCGAGTCCTCCACCTGCTCGAGCTCCTCGACGAGCACGACGACGTGCAGAACGTCGTCTCCAACTTCGACATCCCCGACGCGGTGCTCGAGCAGGTGAGCGCCTGAGGCGGCCGCTGCCGCTGGGGATCCACCAGCCCGGCGGGGCTCCCGAGTAGCATCGAACGCGTGTTTGTCCTCGGCATCGACCCCGGTCTGTCGCGCTGCGGCTACGGCTGCGTCGCCGACGACGGCGGGCGCGAGCAGGTCGTCGCCGCGGGCGTGATCACGACCGAGCCTGCCGATCCGGTGCCGTCGCGCCTCGCGACGCTGCGGCGCGAGCTGGCCGAGCTCCTCGCCGAGCTGCGTCCCGCAGCCGTCGTCGTCGAGCGGGTGCTCTTCCAGACGAACGCGCGCACCGCCATGGCGGTCGGCCAGGCGAGCGGCGTGGCGCTCCTCAGCGCGGCGGAGGCCGGCTGCGGTGTCGCGGAGTACAGCGCGAACGAGGTGAAGCTGGCGGTCGCCGGCTACGGCGCCGCCCCCAAGGAGCAGGTCCAGGCGATGGTGGCGCGCCTTCTCGGCTTGGCGGCCGCGCCACGTCCGCCGGACGTCGCCGACGCCCTCGCGCTGGCGCTCTGCCACCTCGCGGCCGGCCGCGCGGGACGGGTCGCGAGGCCGTGATCGCGGCGCTGCGCGGGCGACTCGTCGCGCTCGAGCCGAGCGGGGAGAGCGCGGTGTCCCTCGTGCTCGACGTGAACGGCGTCGGCTACGCGGTCACGGTCGGCGCCCGGCAGGCGGCCGCGCTCGCGCCGGTCGGGCAGTGCGTGGAGCTCGCCGTGCACACGCACGTGCGCGAGGGCGCGATCGCGCTCTACGGCTTCGCCGACCACGCCGAGCGGCGGTGCTTCGAGGTCCTGCTCGGCGCCCACGGGGTCGGTCCTGCGCTCGCGCTCGCGATCCTGTCGGTGCACACGCCGGCGACGCTCGCGCGCGCCGTCGCCGAGGGGGACCTCGACGCCCTCACGCTCGTGCCGGGGGTGGGGAGGAAGACGGCGCAGCGCCTCGTCGTCGACCTCGCGAGCAGGATGGGGGCGGTGAGCGGCCGGGAGCCGGTGCCGGTGGGGCACGGGGGCGACGACGCGGCCCGTGCCGACGTGCGCGAGGCGCTCGCGGCGCTCGGCTACGCGCCCGACGAGGTGCGCGCCGCGCTGGCGAGCCTGCCGGAGGCGGGGACGACCGAGGAGCTCCTGCGGCGGGCGCTCGCCGCGCTCGCGCCGGCGCGATGAGCCCGCGGCGCGAGCTCGACCTGGACGGCTCCCGGGCCGTCGCGGCGGGCGCGAGCCCGGCCGAGGCGGCGCTCGAGGCGGGGCTCCGCCCGGCACGCCTGCGCGACTTCGTGGGCCAGGAGGCGCTGAAGGAGCACCTCGCCATCGTCCTCGAGGCGGCGCGCCGGCGGGAGCAGCCGGTCGACCACCTCCTGTTCGCCGGGCCGCCGGGGCTCGGCAAGACGACGCTCGCCGGCATCGTGGCGGGGGAGATGGGCGCGGGGCTGCGGGTCACCTCGGGGCCGGCCCTCCAGCGCGGCGGCGACCTCGCGGCGATCCTCACCGGCCTGCAGCCCGGTGACGTGCTCTTCATCGACGAGATCCACCGCCTCAACCGCGCGGTGGAGGAGGTCCTGTACCCGGCGATGGAGGACCGCCAGATCGACGTGGTCATCGGCAAGGGGCCGACCGCGCGTTCGGTCCGCCTGGACCTGCCGCCGTTCACGCTCGTCGGGGCGACGACGCGCACCGGGCTCGTCACCGGGCCGCTCCGGGACCGCTTCGGGTTCGTGGCGCGCCTCGAGCTGTACACGCCGGCGGAGCTCGAGGCGATCGTGCGGCGCACCGGGCGGCTCCTCGCGGTCGAGTGCTCGAGCGAGGGTGCCGCCGAGATCGCTCGGCGCTCGCGCGGGACCCCGCGCCTCGCCATCCGCCTGCTCCGGCGAGTGAGGGACTTCGTCGAGGTCCGCGGCGAGGGGATCATCACCTTGGAGGCGGCGCGGGAGGGGTGCGACCTGTTCGGGGTCGACGAGCTCGGCCTCGACCGGCTCGACCGGCGCCTCCTCGAGGCCCTGTGCGTCGGCTTCGGGGGCAGGCCGGTCGGTCTCACGACGCTCGCGATGCAGGTGGGCGAGGAGCCGGAGACGATCGAGGACGTCTACGAGCCGTACCTCGTGCAGGCGGGCCTCGTGATGCGCACGCCCCGTGGGCGCGTCGCGGCGCCCGCCGCCTACGCGCACCTCGGCCTCGAGCCGCCGCCGCCGGCCCGCCAGCGGGCCGAGCCGGGCGCGTCGCTCTTCGACGCCGACGTCCCCGCCGCGACGAGCTGAGCGGCGGCGTCGCGCGTCGCGGCGGCGAGGTCGCGGCTACAGTCGTCGGTTACTGTCCTCGAGAGACGGGTAACCCATGCATCTCCATTCCGCCGCCGTCCCGTCGGTGCTGCACGTGCTGGTCCTCGCCACGACGAAGAAGACCACCACGACGTCGGGCGCGTCCTCGCTCCTGTTCATCCTCGTCCTCCTCGCGCTCGGCGCCTACCTCTTCCTGCGCCCCCAGCGCAAGCGGATGCGCGCCCAGCAGCAGGCGCAGCAGGACGTCCGCGTCGGTGACGAGGTGATCACGGCGTCGGGCATCGTCGGGCGCGTCCAGGCGATGCGCGACGACCGGGTCGACATCGAGGTCGCGCCGGGCACGACGATCACCGTGGTGCGGCGCATGCTCGGCACCCGGGCGCCGAGCCAGAGCTTCGACGAGCCGCCTGGCCCCAACGGGTCGGCGCCGCCCGCCGAGGCCGGGTTGTCCGTCGGCCTGCGCGAGGAGGGATCGTCGTCGGCTGACGGCGGGGACGGCGCGGCGGCCTCGGGGGGCTCCAGCTAGGTGCGTCGCTCGCTCCTCGCGAGCGTGGTGGCGAGCACGCTCGCCTGCCTGGGGATGCTCGGCGCGGCCGTGGGCCTCGGCTGGTCGCCCCACCTCGGGCTCGACCTCGAGGGCGGGCTCTCGGTCGTCTTCCGTCCGGCGCGTGCGGTCTCGAACGCGACGCTCCAGACGGTGGTCAACATCATGTCCGAGCGCGTCAACGCGCTCGGCGTGTCGCAGCCGAACATCACGACCCAGGGCAAGGACGTCGTCGTCCAGCTCCCCGGCGTGAAGGACGCCTCGCAGATCCTCGCCGAGATCGGCACGACCGCGCAGCTCTTCTTCCGGCCGGTGCTGTGCGGGGCGCCGCCGTACTCGCCGCCGCGCGGCCCGCGCGGCACGCCGGCGAAGGTCGCCTACCGGGTCCCGCCGACCTGCTCGGCTCCCTACCGCTACACCTCGGCGTACTACGACACGGCGACGCAGAACTACAACATCCCGAGCCAGTACGCCGAGGACCCCTCCTACGCCGCCTACCCCTCGACGCCGCCGGGAAGCGATCAGCGCTACGAGCACGAGAACGTCATCTTCCCTACGAACGGGCAGGGCTTCGCTCGGCGCTACGTACTCGGGCCCGTGCTCGCCAAGGGCACGATCATCAAGAGCGCGTACCCCTCCCTCGACAGCCAGACGGGCCAGTGGGTCGTCGTCTTCAACCTCACGCCGCAGGGCAGCACGGTCTTCAACCGCATCGCCTCGACCTACTACCAGCAGCTCGTGGCGAACGACCTCGACGGCCGGATCATCTCCGCCCCGGTGATCCAGTCGACGAACTTCCCCGGCTCGGGCCAGATCTCGGGCAGCTTCACCCAGCAGAGCGCGACGACGCTCGCGCTGCAGCTGCAGTACGGGGCGCTGCCGGTCCAGCTCAACCGCCAGACGGTGACGACCGTGTCCCCGAGCCTCGGCAAGTCGTCGCTGCGCGCCGGCCTGCTCGCCGGTCTGCTCGGCCTGCTGCTCGTGATGGGCTACACGATCTTCTACTACCGGGCGCTCGGCATCGTCGTCGTGCTCGGCCTCCTGACGACGGCCGCGTTCCTCTACGGGTTCATCGCGCTGCTCTCCAACTCCTCCCTCGGCCTCACGCTCGACCTGTCCGGCGTGACCGGCCTCATCGTCTCGGTCGGGATCACCGTCGACTCCTACATCGTCTACTTCGAACGCCTGAAGGACGAGGTGCGCGCTGGCCGTTCGGTGCGAGCCTCGGTGGATCGCGGGTTCAAGAGCGCGTTCCGCACGATCCTGTCGGCCGACGCCGTCTCGTTCATCGGCGCGCTCGTGCTCTGGCTCCTGTCGGTCGGCGCGGTACGGGGCTTCGCCTTCATGCTCGGCCTGTCGACGCTGGTCGACGTCGCGACCGCCTACGCCTTCACCCGACCCCTCGTCATCCTCCTCGGACGGAACCGGCTGTTCACCTCGGCCCGCCACCTCGGCGTGGCCCGCGGCCTCGGGGCGCTCCCGGAGGCAGCGTGAGCTCCGGGCGTATCCGCCCTGGCTCCGCCGCGGCCCGGCGACAGGCGTCCGCCGAAGCGGCGACGGCTCCTCCGCCGGACGAGGCCGAGGCCCGCGAGGTGGCGTCGACCGAGACGGCGACCGCTCGTCCGCCGGTCGAGGCGGACGAGGCCGGGGCCCGCGAGGCGGCGGGCGCCGAGCCGGCGCTGCCGCACACGGCAGCGCCGGAGGCGCGCGATCGCCCGCCCGCTCAGCCGGAGGTGACCGGTGGCGCCGAGGCGCGCCGGTTCGGTCCCTTCGGCCGCCTCTACCACGGCCAGACGACCTTCCGGTTCGTGCGCCGCTGGCGGTGGTGGTTCGCCTTCTCCGCGCTGGTGATCCTCGCCGGCATCGGCTCGCTCGCCGGGCGGGGGCTCAACCTCGGCATCGAGTTCGTCGGCGGGACCGCCTGGACGGTGCAGTCTCGCACGCTCACGGTGTCGGCGACCCAGGCGGCGCTCGAGCCCCTCGGCCTCGGTGGCTCGACCGTCACGGTCCTCGGGTCGAACGCGACCGGCTCGCGCTCGGTGGAGGTGCAGGCGAAGCTGCCGAAGGGGCAGGGCTCGGCGCTGTCGAGCAGCCAGGCGAACCGCGTGTCTCGGGTGCTCGCCCGCCTCGCGCACACCTCGGTGGCGAACGTGAGCGTCGAGTCGGTCGGGCCCTCGTGGGGCGGCGAGATCACGCGCAAGGCGGTCACCGCGCTCATCGTCTTCTTCGTGCTCATCGCGCTCTACATCTCGATCTTCTTCGAGTGGCGCATGGCGCTGTCCGCGATCGTGGCCGTCGCGCACGACATCCTCGTCACGGTCGGGATCTACTCCCTGTCCGGCTTCGAGGTGACCCCCGACACCGTGGTCGCCTTCCTCACGATCCTCGGCTACTCGCTCTACGACACGATCGTCGTGTTCGACCGGGTGCGCGACAACGTGAAGGCGCTCGGCGGTTCGAACCGACTGAGCTTCACCGACCTCGTCGACCTGTCGATGAACCAGACGCTCGCCCGCTCGCTCAACACCTCGCTCGTCGCCATCCTCCCGATCCTCTCGGTGCTGCTCATCGGGGCGCAGCTGCTCGGTGCGAAGACGCTGCAGTACTTCGGCCTCGCCCTCCTCGTCGGCCTGGCGACGGGCGCCTACTCGTCGATCTTCATCGCCTCGCCGCTCACGGCGCTGCTCAAAGAGCGCGAGCAGCGCTGGCGCATCGTGCGGGAGCGCATCGCGCAGCGGGGCGGGGCGCCGTCGCGGCTGTCGCCGGCCGCCGTCGCGGCCGGGGTCCTCGGGGAGGGAAGCGCTCCTGGGCGTCGGCGGGTCGCGCCCGGCGGCACGGCGCCCGGCCGCATCCGCCCCGGCTCGGCGTCGGGCAACGGCGAGGAGGCCGCGGCGCTCGAGCCCACCTCCGCCCTGCGCTCACCCGGTCAGCGGCGCCCGCCCGCACGCGCCCGCCGTCGCGGAGGCCGGCGCTGATCGACCTCAGAGCGGCGCGACGCGACCCGGAGGCCTTCCGCGCCGCCCTCGCGCGCAAGGGCGCCGCCGCGGCCTTCGACGAGCTGCTGGCGGCGGACGCGCGCTGGCGCGAGGCGATGGCGCGCGCCGAGGCGCTCCGGCACGCGACGCGGCCGAAGGGTCGCCCGAGCGAGGCGGAGCAGCGCGCCCTGCGGGCCGCGAAGGAGGAGCTGCAGGCGCTCGAGGAAGAGCTCGCGCGCCACGCGAGGCGACGCAACGACCTCCTCGCCCGCGTCCCGAACCCGCCGGATCCGACCGTGCCCGATGGCGAGCGCGAGGAGGACGCGCTCGAGCTGCGCCGGGTCGGGGAGCCCCCGTCCTTCTCGTTCGCCGTGCGCGACCACCTCGAGCTCGGCGGCTTCGACACCGAGCGCGCCGCTCGGGTGTCCGGTGCTCGCTTCGCGTACCGCGTCGGTCCCGTCGCGCTCGTCGAGCTCGCGCTCTACCGCTTCGCGCTCGACCGCCTCGTCCAGGCGGGCTTCGTGCCGGTGCTCCCGCCGGTCCTCGTGCGCGAGGCGGCGATGTACGGCACGGGCTTCCTGCCGACCGAGGCGTCGAACCTCTACCGGGTCGAGGCGGACGATCTCTACCTCACGGGCACGTCGGAGGTCGCGCTCGCCGCCTACCACGCGGGTGAGGTCCTCGCCGAGGAGGACCTCCCGCTGCGCTACGCGGGCTACTCGACCTGCTTCCGGCGCGAGGCGGGCGCGGCCGGCCGCGACACCCGGGGGATCTTCCGGGTCCACCAGTTCGACAAGGTGGAGATGTTCGTCTTCACGACGCCCGAGCGCTCCCGCGAGGAGCACGAGGCCATCCTCGCCCTCGAGGAGTCGCTCGCCGGCGCGCTCGGCCTCGCCTACCGCGTCGTCGTCACCGCGGCCGGCGACCTCGGCCCCGCCGCGGCGAAGAAGTACGACCTCGAGGCGTGGATCCCGAGCCAGGGCCGCTACCGGGAGATCACCTCCTGCTCGAACACGACGGACTTCCAGGCTCGCCGCCTCGAGGTGCGCATGCGGCGCGGCGGCGGGCTCGTGCACCCGCACACCTTGAACGGCACGGCGATGACCGCCCGCTTCCTCGTCGCCCTGCTCGAGCAGCGCCAGGAGCCCGACGGAGCCGTCGAGCTCCCCGAGGTCCTCCTGCCCTACGGCGCGCCGGCGCGCCTCGAAGGACGCGCTCCCTGAGCGGCCGGCGGGTCGACGCCGTGGTCCACGGGACCGGGCCCGGCCCCGAGGCGCCAGGAGGCCGCAGCGGCGAGGGCCTGGGTGACGTAGCGCTTCGCCCCGGCGACGGCGTCGAGCGCGCCCTCGCCGAGCGCGAGGCGGGCAGCGATCGCGGCCGACAGGGTGCAGCCGGTGCCGTGCACGTTCGGCGTGTCGACGCGCCGCTCGGCGAGCTCGACGAGGTCGCGCCCGTCGAAGGCGACGTCGAGCGCCACGTCGCCGGGGAGGTGGCCGCCCTTCACGAGGGCGAGCCCGGCGCCGAGGTCGACGAGGCGGCGCGCCGCGTCGGCCATCGCCCGGCGGTCGCGCACTGGCCGCCCGAGGAGGGCCTCGGCCTCGGGCAGGTTCGGGGTGACGACGGCGGCGCGCGCGACGAGGCGACGGTAGGCGGGGGCGGGATCGCCCTCGAAGAGCGCGGCCCCGGAGGCGGCGACGAGCACGGGGTCGACGACGAGCGGGGGCAGCCGGCCCGCCTCGGCGCGTTCGACCAGGCGCTCGAGGATCTCGACCGTCGCGAGCATCCCCGTCTTCGCGGCTCGCACGGGGAGGTCGCCGAGGACGGCGTCGATCTGCGCCTCGACCTCGGCGGGGTCGAGCGCGACGACGCGGTGGACCGCGGTCGTGTCCTGGGCGGTCACGGCGGTGACGGCGAGCGCGCCGAACACGCGGTGCGCGGCGAAGGTGCGGAGGTCCGCGGCGATGCCCGCGCCGCCCCCCGAGTCCGTCCCGGCGATCGTGAGCGCGACGGGCGGCGTCACGGGTTCGGGCGGCCGAGGTCGGCGATCCCGGAGAACGAGCTCGACGCCTGCGCGTAGAAGCGGGGCGGGATCCGGCCCGCGGCCCTCGCCGCGGCGCCGGCCTCGACGGCCTTCGCGATGGCGCCCGCCATGCGCTCCGGGTCGCGCGCGCGCGTCACCGCGGACGCCACGAGCACGCCGTCGCAGCCGAGCTCCATGGCCAAGGCGGCGTCCGACGCGGTGCCGATCCCGGCGTCGAGGACGACCGGGACGCCCGCCTGCTCGGCGATCATGGCGATGGCGTGCGGGTTGCGGATCCCGAGGCCCGAGCCGATCGGCGCGCCGAGCGGCATCACGGCCGCGCAGCCGAGCTGCTCGAGACGGCGGGCCAGGATCGGGTCGTCGTTCGTGTACGGCAGGACGACGAACCCCTCCTCGACGAGCGTCTCGGCGGCGCGCAGCAGCTCGACGGCATCGGGGAGGAGGGACTCCTCGTCGCCGATCACCTCGAGCTTCACCCAGTTCGTGCCGAGGGCCTCGCGCCCGAGGCGCGCCGTCACGACGGCGTCGTGGGCGGTGAAGCAGCCGGCGGTGTTCGGCAGGACGCGCGCCCCGGTCGCGGCGATGCAGTCGAGCAGCGAGCCGGTCGCGCCGGGGTCGACGCGGCGCAGCGCGACGGTGACGAGCGCGCTGCCCGAGGCGGCGATCGCGCGGGCGAGGACGTCGAGGCTCGGCGCTCCGCCGGTCCCGAGGAGCAGGCGCGACCCGAGCGGCTCGCCCGCGATGACGAGCTTGTCCGCCCGCCGGCGGCTCGGCGGGGCCTCGGCCTCGCTCATCCGCCCGGCGCCGCCGTGACGACCTCGACTCGATCGCCGGGGCGCACGAGCGTGGTCGGCCACGCCGAGCGCGCGACGACCTCGCCGTTCACCGCCACCGCGCAGCCTCGGGTCGAGGGGGCGACGAGCCTGACCACGTCCTCGACGGTAGCGCCGGGGGCGAGGACTCGTTCCTCGCCGTTCACGAGGACGGCGCCGTCCATCACGCCGCGCCGGCCGCCGGCCGACGGAAGCGCCGGGGGTCGAGGGCGACGGCCCAGGGGGGGAGGTCGCCGTCGTCGAGCACCGTGCGCACGAGCGCCGCGGTCAAGGGCGCGAGGAGGATGCCGTTGCGGTAGTGGCCGGTGGCGATCACGAGGCCGTCGAGGCTCGCGGGGCCGACCAGGGGAGCGTTGTCGGGCGAGCCGGGCCGCAGCCCGGCGCTCGCCTCGACGAGCTCGACCTCGAGGAGGCCTGGCACGAGGCGCGTCGCGTCGCGCAGCAGCGTGTACGCGCCGCGCACGCTCGTCGCCAGGTCATCGCCCCGCTCCTCGGCGGTGGCGCCGACCACGAGGCGGCCGTCCCCGCGCTCGACGACGTAGACCGGGTGGCCCTTCGCGAGGCCCCGCACCGTGTGCCGCAGGAGGGGACCGCCGGGGTGGCGGAGGCGGAGGATCTCGCCCTTCACGGGGCGCACCGGCGGGCGGTCCGCGGCGGGGAGGCCGGCGAGGCCCGCGGAGTCGCAGCCGGCGGCGAGCACGACGGCGCCGGCCGCGAGCTCCCGCCCGCCGGCGACGACCCCGACCGCCCGGCCGGCGGCGGTGACGAGGGCCTCCGCGCGCGCGGCGACCGCCTCGACGCCCGCGCGGCGCGCCGCCTCGGCGAGACTGCCGAGCAGGCGCCGGTTGTCGACCTCGTGGTCGCCGGGGGCGAAGATGCCGCCACGCAGCCCGGGAGCGAGCATCGGCTCGCGCTCGCGGCACGCCGAGGGGGCGAGCCAGGTCGAGGGGAGCTCGAGGTGGCGGTGGAACTCGAGGAGCTCCTCGAGGGCGGCGCGGTCGGAGTCGTCGAGGGCGACGAGGAGCGTCCCGCAGGCCCGGTAGCCGACGGGCAGGCCGCTCGCGGCCTCGAGGCGCTCGGCGAAGGCGGGCCATCCCGCCGCGGCGCGCAGGTTCAGCGCGACGAGCTCCTCCTCACCCCACGCCGCCTCGGTGACCGGGGCGAGCATGCCCGCGGCGACGTAGGAGGCGCCGCGCGCCGGGCGGGCGTCGACGACGACCGCGCGCCGGCCGCTCGTCGCGCACTCGAGCGCGGCGGCCAGGCCGATCACGCCGGAGCCGACGACGACCACGTCGTAGCGGTCCACGGGTCACTCCTACGCCCTCGCAGGGGTCGCGCGCAACTGGCGGGCGCGCCGCAGGGCGCGTGTACACTGACGGCACCGGGCCAACGGCGTCCCGGTGGCGAAGCCGCAGGGCGCGGCACGACGACGAGGGACGCGATGGACGGGAGCTCCACCACCGGTCTGTACGACGCGCGCTTCGAGCACGACGCGTGCGGCGTGGCGTTCGTCGCCGACCTGCGACGGGGGCCGAGCCACCGCATCGTCGAGCTCGCGCTCGACGCGCTCGAGAACCTCGCGCACCGCGGCGCGTTCGGCGCCGATCCCGAGACGGGCGACGGCGCGGGGATCCTCCTGCAGCTCCCGCACCGCTTCTTCGCCGAGGTCGCCGGCGTGGACCTCCCCGAACCCGGGCGCTACGCGAGCGGGATCGCCTTCCTGCCGCGCGAGCCCGACGGTGCCGCGCGAGCGCGCGCCGCCATCGGCGAGCTCGCCAGCGAGGAGGGCCTGCGCGTCCTCGGCTGGCGGCCGGTCCCCGTCGAGCTCGACGTGGCCGGTCCTGGCGCGCGGCGCGTCGCGCCGAGCTTCTGGCAGGCCTTCGTCGCCCCGGACCCCGACGGCCCGCACGCGAAGGCCGCGGGCCTCGCGCTCGAGCGCCTGGCGTTCGTGCTGCGAAAGCGTGCCGAGCGCACCGTCGCCGGCTGCTACTTCCCCTCGCTGTCGACGAGGACCTTCGTCTACAAGGGGATGCTCGCGACCGAGCAGCTGCGCCGCTTCTTCCCGGACATCTCCGACCCTCGCGTCGAGAGCGCCCTCGCGCTCGTGCACTCGCGCTTCTCGACGAACACCTTCCCGTCCTGGCCGCTCGCGCACCCCTACCGGCTCATCGCCCACAACGGGGAGATCAACACGATCGGCGGCAACCGCAACTGGATGCGGGCGCGCGAGGCCCTGCTGCGGAGCCGCCTCATCCCCGGCGACCTCGAGCGGATCTGCCCGATCCTGACCCCGGGGGCGAGCGACTCGGCCTCCTTCGACGAGGCGCTCGAGCTCCTGCACCTCGGCGGGCGGTCGATCGCGCACGCGATCCTCATGATGATCCCCGAGGCGTGGGAGAACGACGCCGAGATGTCTCCGTCGCTGCGGGCCTTCTACGAGTACCACGGCTGCCTCATGGAGCCGTGGGACGGGCCGGCGGCGGTCGCCTTCACCGACGGCACCGTCATCGGCGCGCTGCTCGATCGCAACGGCCTGCGCCCGGCGCGCTACTGGGTCACCGACGACGGCCTCGTCGTGCTCGCGTCCGAGGTCGGCGTGCTCGACGTCGGGTCCGAGCACGTGGTCGCGAAGGGGCGCCTCCAGCCGGGGCGCATGTTCCTCGTGGACACCGCCGAAGGCCGCATCGTCGACGACGCGGAGGTCAAGGAGACCCTCGCGGCCGCCCACCCCTACGGCGAGTGGCTCGAGCGCGGCCTCGTGCGCCTCGCGGACCTGCCGCCACGGCGCGTCCTCGTGCCCCAGCACGGGTCGCTCGTCCCCCAGCAGCGCCTCTTCGGCTACAGCGCGGAGGACCTGCGCCTCATCCTCGCGCCGATGGCGATGAGCCGGGCCGAGCCGGTCGGCTCGATGGGCTCGGACACCCCCGTCGCGGTGCTCTCGGACCGCCCGCGCCTGCTGTTCGACTACTTCACCCAGCTGTTCGCCCAGGTGACGAACCCGCCGCTCGACGCCATTCGCGAGGAGCTCGTCACGTCGCTCGCGGGCACGATCGGGGCAGAGGGCAACCTGCTCGAGCCCGGGCCGGAGTCGTGCCGCCAGATCGTGCTCGAGCAGCCGGTCATCGACAACGACGCGCTCGCCAAGCTCCTCTACGTCAACGAGCACGGGGAGACGCCCGCCTTCCGCTCCTTCGTCGTCGACGGCCTCTTCGAGGTGGGCGGCGGCGGCGCCGCGCTCGAGGCCGCGCTCGAGCGGATCTGCGACGAGGTGCTCGCCGCCATCGAGGGCGGTGCGAACGTCGTCGTGCTGTCGGACCGGCACGCGAACGCCGAGCTCGCGCCGATCCCGTCGCTGCTGCTCACCTCGGCGGTGCACCACCACCTCGTGCGAGCCCGGGCGCGCACGCGCGCCGGCCTCGTCGTCGAGTCGGGCGACGCCCGGGAGGTGCACCACCTCGCGCTCCTGATCGGCTACGGCGCCGCGGCCGTCAACCCCTACCTCGCCATCGAGACGGTCGCCGACCTCGCGCGCCGGGGCGAGCTCGCCGGCGAGAGCGAGCGGCGCGCCGTGCAGCACTACCTCAAGGCGGCGAGCAAGGGGATCTTGAAGGTGATGTCGAAGATGGGCATCTCGACGATCGCCTCCTACACGGGCGCCCAGGTCTTCGAGGCGATCGGCCTCGACGAGGGGCTCGTCGAGCGGTACTTCACGGGGACGACGAGCCGCCTCGGCGGTATCGGCCTCGAGGAGATCGCGGCGGAGGTGGCCAGGCGCCACGCCCTGGCCTTCCACGCCTCGCCGGGACGTCTCGCGCACCGCGAGCTCGAGGTGGGCGGCGAGTACCAGTGGCGGCGCGAGGGCGAGTACCACCTCTTCAACCCGAGGACGGTCTTCAAGCTCCAGCACGCGACGCGCGCGAAGCGCTACGAGATCTTCAAGGAGTACACGCGCCTCGTCGACGACCAGTCCGAGCGCCTGGCGACGCTGCGCGGGCTGCTCCGGCTGCGGACCGGCCCGGACGCGCCGCGCCCGCCGGTGCCCCTCGAGGAGGTCGAGCCGGTCGAGTCGATCGTGCGGCGCTTCGCCACGGGCGCCATGTCCTACGGCTCGATCTCCGCCGAGGCGCACGAGACGCTCGCGATCGCGATGAACCGCCTCGGCGGCAAGTCGAACACGGGCGAGGGCGGCGAGGACCCGGCGCGCTACGTCCCCGACCCCAACGGCGACTCGCGGCGCAGCGCGATCAAGCAGGTGGCTTCCGGGCGCTTCGGCGTGACGAGCGAGTACCTCGTGAACGCGGACGACCTGCAGATCAAGATGGCCCAGGGGGCCAAGCCCGGCGAGGGGGGCCAGCTCCCGGGCCACAAGGTCTACCCGTGGATCGCCGCGACCCGCTACTCGACGCCGGGCGTCGGCCTCATCTCGCCGCCGCCGCACCACGACATCTACTCGATCGAGGACCTCGCCCAGCTGATCTACGACCTGAAGAACGCCAACCCCGCGGCGCGCGTCCACGTGAAGCTCGTCGCCGAGGTGGGGGTCGGGACCGTGGCGGCCGGCGTGGCGAAGGCGCACGCCGACGTCGTCCTCATCTCCGGCCACGACGGCGGGACGGGCGCGGCGCCCCTCACCTCCATCAAGCACGCCGGTGCCCCCTGGGAGCTCGGCCTCGCCGAGACGCAGCAGACCCTCGTGCGCAACGGGCTGCGGGACCGCATCGTCGTGCAGGTCGACGGCCAGATGAAGACCGGGCGCGACGTCGTCGTCGCGGCCCTGCTCGGCGCCGAGGAGTTCGGCTTCGCGACGGCCCCCCTCGTCGTGTCGGGCTGCGTCATGATGCGCGTCTGCCACCTCGACACCTGCCCGGTCGGCATCGCCACGCAGAACCCGGAGCTGCGCCGGCGCTTCACGGGGCGGCCGGAGTTCGTGGAGAACTTCTTCACCTTCATCGCCGAGGAGGTGCGCGAGCACCTCGCCGCGCTCGGCTTCCGCTCGCTCGAGGAGGCCGTCGGCCACGTCGAGTGCCTCGACGTGGCCCGGGCCCTCGACCACTACAAGGCGTCCGGCCTCGACCTCACGCCGCTGCTCGCCCCGGCCGAGTCGGTGCACGGCCCGTGCGCGCTCCACCGGGTCCGCCCCCAGGAGCACGGCCTTGAGCGCGCGCTCGACAACGAGCTCATCGCCGCGTCGCGCGAGGCCCTCGAGCGCGGCGCGCCGGTCGAGATCGAGCGCCCCGTGCGCAACGTGCACCGGACGATCGGGACGATGCTCGGCCACGAGGTGACGCGCCGGTACGGGGCGAAGGGGCTGCCGGACGGCACGATCCGCATCCGCCTCACCGGCTCGGCGGGCCAGAGCCTCGGCGCGTTCCTCCCGAGAGGGATCGAGATCACGCTCTTCGGCGACGCGAACGACTACGTGGCCAAGGGCCTCTCGGGCGGCCGGGTCGTCCTCCGCCCGCCCGTCGGCTCCCCCTTTGCCCCCGAGGAGAACATCATCGCGGGCAACGTCTGCGCCTACGGGGCGACGGCCGGCGAGCTGTTCGTCTCGGGCCGGGTGGGGGAGCGCTTCTGCGTGCGCAACTCCGGGGCGACGGCGGTCGTCGAGGGCGTCGGCGACCACGGCTGCGAGTACATGACGGGCGGCACCGTCGTCGTCCTCGGGCGCACGGGGCGGAACTTCGCGGCGGGGATGTCGGGCGGCATCGCCTACGTCTACGACCCCGACGGGGCGTTCCCGAGCCGGGTGAACCGGGAGATGGTCTTCCTCGAGCCGCTCGACGAGGAGGACGAAGAGGTCGTCTCCTCGCTCCTCCACGCGCACCTCGAGCGCACCGGCTCGCCGCTCGCCAGCCGCCTCGTCGCCGGCGGGCGGGAGGTGCTCGGTCGCTTCGTCAAGGTGATGCCGAAGGACTACCGCCGCGTCCTCGAGGCGACGAGCCTGGCGATCGAGCGGGGGATGTCCGTCGAGGACGCCATCATGGCGGCCGCCCATGGCTGACCCCCGCGGCTTCCTCAAGGTCGGGCGCGAGGGCCCCGAGCGGCGCCCGGTGGCCGAGCGGGTGCGCGACTGGCGCGAGGTCTACCGCCCGTTCCCGAAGGACAAGCTGCGCGCCCAGGCGTCGCGCTGCATGGACTGCGGGATCCCCTTCTGCCACGAGGGCTGCCCGCTCGGGAACCTCATCCCGGACTGGAACGACCTCACCTGGCGCGACCGCCTCGACGACGCGAGCGAGCGCCTGCACGCGACGAACAACTTCCCGGAGTTCACCGGACGGCTCTGCCCGGCACCCTGCGAGGCGGCCTGCGTCCTCGGCATCGCCTCGGACCCCGTCACGATCAAGCAGGTCGAGTACGAGCTCGCCGAGTGGGCCGCGGGCCGCGGCCTCGCACCGGTCGTCCCGAGCGCTCCGACCGGTCGCTCCGTCGCCGTCGTCGGCTCCGGCCCCGCCGGGCTCGCGGCCGCCCAGCAGCTCACCCGGGCGGGCCACCGCGTGGTGGTCTTCGAGCGCGCCGAGCGCATCGGCGGCCTCCTGCGCTACGGCGTCCCGGAGTTCAAGCTCGAGAAGGCGGTCATCGACCGGCGCCTCGCCCAGATGGTGGCGGAGGGCACCGAGCTGCGGGTGCGGACGGCGGTCGGCGAGGGGGCCCGCGGCGAGGTCCCCGGTGCCGCGGCGGCCGACGCCACCGTCGTGCCCGCCGAGCGCCTCGTCGAGTCCTTCGACGCGGTCGTGCTCGCCATCGGCGCGACGCGCCCGCGCGACCTCGCGGTCCCGGGGCGCCAGCTTCGTGGCGTGCACTTCGCCATGGAGTACCTGAAGGGGGCGAACCTCACCTGCGAGGGCACCCGCGAGACGCCGCCGATCAGCGCGGCGGGCCGCCACGTCGTCATCATCGGAGGCGGCGACACCGGCGCCGACTGTCTCGGCACGGTCCACCGCCAGGGCGCGGCGTCGGTGCACCAGCTCGAGATCCTCCCCGAGCCGCCGACGACCCGGCCGCCCGAGACCCCGTGGCCGACCTGGCCGGCGATCCTGCGCCTCGCCGCCGCCCACGAGGAGGGCGGCGAGCGGCTCTACTCGGTCGCCACCTCGGAGCTCGTCGACGACGGGACGGGGGCGGTCGGCGCGCTGCGGGCCGAGCGCGTCGAGCGCCAGGTCGTGGACGGCCGACCGGCGTTCGTGCCGGTTCCCGGCGGCGCGCTGGAGCTGCGAGCCGAGCTCGTCCTGCTCGCGCTCGGCTTCCTCGGTCCCGAGCGGACCGGGGTGGTGGCCGAGCTCGGCCTCGAGCTCGACGAGCGCGGCACCATCGCCGTCGACGGCTCGTTCATGACGAGCCGGCCGGGCGTGTTCGCCTGCGGTGACGCGGCGCGCGGCCAGAGCCTCGTCGTCTGGGCGATCGCCGAGGGCCGCTCGGCCGCGGCCGCGGTCGATCGCTACCTCACGGGATCGAGCGACCTCCCCGCGCCGCTGCGTCCGGGGGCGCGCGCGCTGGCATGAGCGAGGGCGAGCTCGCCGCGATCGTCGGCGAGCTGCGCGCGCTCAGCGAGCGCCTCGACGACGTCGCCCTCGACGCCCTGCGCCGTGCGGCCGAGGCCGGCGCGACGGCTCGGCCACCGCTCGAGCGGCGCGTCACCCGGGCGCGCCACGCCATCGAGCGCGCGATCGCGCTGCTCGGCGGCGAGGAGGCCTGAGGCGGTCCTCGCCTCAGCGGCCGCGTGCGGCCATGATGTCGACATGGACAAGCACGAGCACGACGAGCGGCCCTGGGGTTCCTACACCGTCCTCGACGACGCCCCCGACCACAAGGTGAAGCGCATCACCGTGCGGCCGGGCGAACGCCTCAGCTACCAGCGGCACGCGAGGCGCTCGGAGCACTGGTTCGTCGTTCGCGGGCGGGGCACGGTCACCCTCGACGGCGCCGAGCACGCCGTCGGGCCCGGCTCGGCGATCGACGTCCCGGCGGGCACCGCCCACCGCGTCGCCAACGGGGGGGAGGACGACCTCGTCTTCGTCGAGGTCCAGCACGGGGAGTACTTCGGCGAGGACGACATCGTGCGGCTCGAGGACGACTACGGCCGCGGCTGACGGCCGCCGCTGCCCGCCGCGCCGCCGGGCGGCTGCACGAGGGCGTTGAGGGCGTCGATGAGCTGGCGGAGCCGGCCGTGGTGGGCACGGTCGAACTCGAGGGCGATCCGCTCGAGCTCGAGGTGGTCGCCGTCCGCCCGCTCGGCCGGCAGCGGCGGCGTCCGCCAGATCCCCCGCGGCGAGCAGATGTCGGCGAACGCCTCGGACAGCATGGCGAGCTCCTCGTCGTCGGGGGCCTTGCGCAGGCGGATGACCATCACGCGCTCGACGAAGCGGCGCGAGTGGTAGTTGGCGTGGAACCCGGTCAGCTCGGCGATCGCCTCGTCGACGTCGTCGGTGATGCGGTAGAGGGCGCTGTCGAGCAGGTCCGCGAGGCCGCGGGCGTACACCTGGGTCTGGACGAAGGACTCCCACGCCTTCCAGTAGGAGTCGCCGGGGGGGTCCATGAGGACGATCGGCGCCGGCTCGGCCTTGCCGGTCTGGAGCAAGGTCAGCAGCTCGAAGCACTCGTCGAGGGTGCCGAAGCCGCCGGGGAGGACGAGGAAGCCGGTCGACTCCTTCATGAGCATCAGCTTGCGGGTGAAGAAGTACTTCATCTCGACGAGCTTCTCGTCGTCCGCGATCCACGAGTTCGGCTCGGACTCGAAGGGCAGGCGGATGTTGACGCCGATGGTCATGTGCCGCCCGGCCCCTTCGTTGCCCGCGGCCATGATGCCGGGGCCGGCGCCGGTGACGACCATCCAACCGGCCGCCGCCATCCGCCGGGCGAGCTCGCGCGCGAGCGTGTAGAGGCGGTCCGTCGGCGCGGCGCGCGCCGAGCCGAACAGGGTGACCTTCGGCACGTCCCGGTAGGGAGCGAACATCTTGAAGGCCTCGCTCATCTCGGCGAGCGCCGAGCGAGCGATCTTCAGGTCGAGGCGGTCCGCGTCGGCGTGGACGAGGTCGAGCGCGGCGAGGAGCAGCGAGCGCAGGACGTCGCGGTTGCGGCGCACACCCGTCGAGTCGAGGAGCGCCTCGACGAGCGCAGGCCGGTCGATCGGCGCCGCGACCTCCCGGCGGACGATCGGCTCGCCGCGCTCGCCGGGCGAGCTTCGTCGCTCGCTCACCGCCCCGCCGCCGTGTGCAGGCCGGCGGCCGCCTCGGCGCTCACGAGCCACACGACCCGGTGCGCGCTGACCCGCGCTGCGGGGAGGTCCTCGCCGCCAGCCACCGCCGCGAGCGCGGGCGCGCGCGAGGGCTCGATCACGGTGAAGACCACGAGTCCGCAGCGCGCGATCGCGCCGAGGGTGAGGCTGAGGCGCGAGAAGCGGTTCGTGCCGCTCGGGTCCTCGTTCGCCACGACGAGGCGTTCCGGCGGCGCGTCGAGGCCGGCCGAGCCCGGGAAGAGCGACGCGGTGTGTCCGTCGGGCCCGAGCCCGAGCTGGAGGAGGTCGGGTAGTCCGTGCGCGCGAAGGAGCGCCTCGTAGGCCGCGGGCCCGGCCTCGCACGACATCGGGTGGAACCCGGCCAGCTCGCCGACGTGGGCGCCGAGGGACCGACGGACGAGCTCGGCGTTGGCATCGGGGGACGTCGGCTCGACGCAGCGCTCGTCGGCGAAGTAGCACGCCACGCGCGACCAGGGGAGGGGCTCGCGGGCGAGGCGCTCGAAGCACGCCCGCCCCGACTGGCCGCCCGAGCAGCCGAGGCGGAACGGTCGGCCGTCCTCGCGCCTGGCGAGGACGGCCGCGCACTCCTCGCGCACGAGCCGGGCGAACGCGTCGGGCACGTCGTCCACGACGCGCCACTCGCCTCGGGCAGGGGTGCTCACGGGTTGCGCCAGTGACGGCCGGTCGACTCGATGAGGCGGTCGGCCTCGACGGGACCGTAGGTCCCCGCGACGTAGCGGGAGAGGGGGACGTCGTCGCCGGCGAAGGCCGCCTGGAGGGGGGCGACGATCTTCCAGGCCTGCTCGACCTCGTCGCTTCGGATGAAGAGCATCGGGTCGCCGGTCATCGCATCGAGGAGGAGGCGCTCGTAGGCGTCCTGGGGCGGGCCGGGGAAGGCGTCCTGGTAGGAGAAGGCCATCTCGACGCTTCGCACCTCGAAGCTCGGACCGGGCACCTTCGCGCCGAACGACAGGGTGACGCCCTCGTCGGGCTGGATCCGCAGCGTCAGCGCGTCCGGTCGCAGCCCCCGGGTGAGGCGGCCGGCGAACGCGAGGTGCGGCGGCCGCTGGAAGGTCATCGTCACCTGCGTCGCGCGCTTGCGGAGCCGCTTGCCCGTGCGCACGAAGATCGGGACGCCCGCCCAGCGCCAGTTCTCCACCGCGAGCTCCATCGCGACGTAGGTCTCGGTGCGCGAGGCGGGGTCGACCCCCTCCTCCTCCCGGTAGCCGGGCACGGGCTGGCCGTCGATCGAGCCGGCCACGTACTGCGCGCGCACGGCGCGCGTCGCCTCCTCCTCGGGGGAGGGAATGACGACGGCGCGCAGCAGCTTCACCTTCTCGTCGCGGATCGCGGCCGCATCCATGGTGGTCGGTGGCTCCATCAAGGTGAGCGACAGCACCTGCATGACGTGGTTCTGCACGATGTCGCGCAGTGCGCCGGCGCTCTCGTAGAAGGCGCCGCGGTGCTCGACGCCGAGCGACTCGGCGACCGTCACCTGGACGTGGTCGACGTAGCGACGGTTCCAGATCGGCTCGAAGATGGCGTTCGCGAAGCGGAGCGCGAGGACGTTCTGGACCGTCTCCTTGCCCATGTAGTGGTCGATCCGGAAGATCTGCTCCTCGTCGAAGTGCTCGTGGAGGGCGGCATCGAGTTCGCGGGCGCTCGCCAGGTCGAGGCCGAAGGGCTTCTCGACGACGAGGCGCGCGAAGCTGCCGCCGGGTCCCGGTCTGCTCGCGCCGTGGCGCGCCAGCCCGGCGGCGACGGCCGCGAACTGCGAGGGAACCGTGGCGAGGTAGTAGACGCGGTTGCCCGAGGTCCCCACCGACGCGTCGAGCTCGCCGAGCAGGGCGGCCAGGCGAGCGAAGGTGGCGTCGTCCCCGTAGTCGCCCTGCAGGTAGCGGAAGCGGTCGACGAGGTGGCGCCAGCGCGCGCCGTTCGGCTCCTCGGCCGCGTCGAGACATGCCTTGCGGAAGTCGTCGTCGCTCATCGGCGAGCGCGCCACGCCGACGACGCACAGGCGCGTCGGCAGCGCGTCGCGCTCGGCGAGCTTGGCGAGCGCCGGGAGGATCTTCCGATGGGCGAGGTCGCCGGAGGCGCCGAAGACGACGAGGACGAGCGGGTCCGGGCGACGTGCCGACGCAGGACCGCCCGGCCCGCCGGCGCGCGCGCCCTCCTCGCCCGCCACGGGCGCGTCCGCGGTCACTGGCCAGCCTCGCGACGGACGACGGCGTGCCCGCCGAACTGGTTGCGCAGCGCGGCGAGCAGACGCGCCCCGAACGAGTCGCGCTGGCGCGACTCGAAGCGCCGGTAGAGGGAGGCGGTGATGACCGGCGCCGGCACGCCGCGTGCGACCGCCTCCTCGACGGTCCAGCGTCCCTCGCCGGAGTCCTCGACGACGCCCTCGATCGACTCGAAGCCGGCGCCGGGGCGCAGCGCCGCCTCGGTGAGATCGAGGAGCCAGGAGCGTACGACCGAGCCGTAGCGCCAGATCGAGGCGATCTCGTGGAGGTCGAGGTCGAACTCGCTCGCCGCGGCCATGAGCTCGAAGCCCTCGGCGTAGGCCTGCATCAGGCCGTACTCGATCCCGTTGTGCACCATCTTCACGAAGTGGCCGGCGCCGACGGGACCGACGTGGGCGTAGCCGCCCTCGGGGGCGAGCGCGCGGAAGACGGGCTCGGCGAGGGCGACCGCCTCGTCGCTGCCGCCGACCATGAGGCAGTAGCCCTCCTCCAGGCCCCACACGCCGCCGGACGTGCCCGCGTCGACGAAGTGGATCGCGCGTGCCGAGAGCGTCGCGGCGTAGGCCGCGGCCGTCTTGTAGTTCGAGTTGCCGCCGTCCACGACGACGTCGCCCGCCTCGAGGAGGTCGGCGAGGGCTGCCACGGTGTCGTCGGTCGGTTGGCCGGCGGGCACCATCACCCAGACGAGGCGGGGCCGGGGGAGCCTGGCGGCGAGCTCGGCGAGGCTCGCGACGGTCGGCACCCCCTTCGCCTCGAGCGCCTGGCGCGCCGGGGCACCGAGGTCGTAGCCGAGCACGTCGTGGCCGTGGCCGACGAGGCGCAGCGACATGTTCGCACCCATCCGTCCGAGGCCGACCATCCCGACGTGCATCTGATCCCCTCCCGCTCAGGCGAGCTCGCCGGGGTCGCTCGCCGCGACGCGCAGCACCCGGCGCCCGTGGTGCACGAGGCTCTGGTAGTCGCCGATCGCCTGGGCGTCGATCAGGGTCGCGAAGTCGTAGGGGCGACCGGGGATCGGCACACGCTCGGCGTGTGCGCGCGCGACGACCTGGAGCGCGACGACGCTGTCCGGGCCACCCTTGTGGAGCTGACCCGTCGAGTGCAAGAAGCGCGGGCCGTAGCCCGCGGTCACCGCGAGGCCACCGTGGCGGTCCCGGATCGCCCGGCGTGCCGCCTCGAGGCGCTCCTCGCTGCCGTAGGGGAGGTACGCCTGGATGGCGACGTAGTCGCCAGGACGCAGTGTGGCAGCGAGGAAGTCCTCGACGTCGGCCACCTCGGCCGCCGGCGGCGGCTCGAGGGGGAGCTTCGCGAGCACGGCGCTCGTGTTGGCCTTGGACTCCGCGACGTTCGGCTCGTCGAAGGGGTCGATCCGGAGAACGTGCCCCGCGACGGCGGTCGCCACCTCGAAGCGGGCGAAGGCACCTCCGAGCTCGTGGGCCGCGTCGAAGCTGACGGGAAGGTGGAAGCGGTCGTCGCCGTCCTCGTCGTCGCTCGTGGGGACGGGCACGATGCCTCGGCCCTGCTTGCCCGTCGACTCGGCGATGAGCTGCTCGACCCACAGCCCGAACGGGCGCGCCCGCTCGTCGGTCCTTATCGTCGCCTTGTCGCGCCCCTCGAGTGCGGCGTCGGCCATCGCGAGGCCGAGCTCGACCGCCTCCAGGCGGTCGATGTCGAGGGCGCGACCGCACAGCTCGGCGACGTCGTAGCCGGCCAGTGCGGCCGGGACGAGGCCGAAGTAGCTGAGGACCGAGTAGCGACCCCCGATGTCGGGACGGTTGACGAAGATCCGGTTGACCCCGAGGGAGTCGGCTTCGCGGGCGAGGGGGGTCCCGGGGTCGGTGATGACCGCGTAGCGACGCAGGTCGCGAAGACGCTGGCGCGCCGCGGCGAAGAGGACCTCGGTCTCGAGGGTCGTCCCGGACTTCGAGGAGACGAGGACGAAGGCGTCCTCGATCGGCGTCGCGGCGACGGTGTCGGGATCGGTCGTGTCGCACACGACGATCCTCCGGCCGCGCCACTCCGCGAAGGCCTCGGCGAAGGCGCCGAGGACGGCGGGGCCGAGCGACGATCCGCCCATGCCGAGGAGGACGACCCGGTCCTGGTCGATCGTCTCCGCCCAGCGACGCAGCTCGCGAGCCTCGCGCTCCATCTCCCGGGCAACCTCGAGCCAGCCGAGCCGGTCGCGAGAGACGTTCCCCGGCGGCCAGAGGGTGGCGTCGTGCGCCTCGAGGCGTCGCAGCAGCTCTCGCGGGTCGCGTCCGGTCACCACGGGCGCTCTCAGCTCCGAGCGCCGAGGGCTGCGGCCTTCGCCCGGAGGTCGTCGAGGAGCCCGTCGAAGGACTTCGCGAAGGCGGCGACACCCTCCTGCTCGAGGAGGTCGGTGATCTCTCGCAGGTCGAGGCCGAGGGCACCGGCCTCGGCGAGGGCGGCGTGCGCCGCCGGGAGGTCCGTGTCCACCGTGCGCTCGACGGTCCCGTGGTCGAGGAAGGCCTCGAGGGTGGCGAGGGGCATCGTGTTCACCGTGTCGGGGCCGATGAGGCCGTCGACGTAGAGCAGGTCGGGGTAGGCGGGGTTCTTCGTCGAGGTCGACGCCCACAGCGGGCGCTGCACGCGCGCGCCCCGCCCTGCCAGGTCGGCGAAGGCCGGCGCGTCGAAGGCGTGTCGGAACAGCTCGTAGGCGGCGCGTGCCTGGGCGAGGGCGACGGTGCCCCGGAGCGCGTGAGCACGGCGCGCCGTCTCCTCGTCTGCGCTTGCGGCGACGGCCTCGAGCCGCCGGTCGACCTCGGTGTCGACCCGGCTCACGAAGAAGGAGGCGACCGAGGCGACGCGGCCCGGGTCGCCGCCCGCCGCGACGAGGCGCCGCAGGCCGGCGAGGTAGGCGTCGATCACGGCGTGGTAGCGCTCGAGGGAGAAGATCAGCGTCACGTTGGTGCTGCGCCCCTCGGCGATCATCTCCTCGATGGCCGGTATCCCCTCGGGCGTCGCCGGGATCTTGACGAGCAGGTTCGGCCGGCCGATGCGCTCGTGGAGCCGGCGCGCCGCCGCGATCGTGCCGGCGGTGTCGTGCGCCAGGTCCGGCGCCACCTCGACCGAGACGAAGCCGTCCGTGCCGCCCGAGGCGTCGTAGAGCGGGCGGAAGGCGTCGAGCGCCCCGACGACGTCCTCGATGACGAGCTCCCAGTAGACGTCCTCGACCGGCACGCCGGCGCGTACGAGCCGCTCGAACTGCTCGTCGTAGTCGCTGCCTCCCTCGATCGCCTTCGCCATGATCGTCGGGTTCGACGTGACCCCCCGGACGCCCTGGTCGATGAGTCGGGCGAGCTCGCCGCTCGTCAGGTAGCTGCGCTTCAGGTCGTCGATCCAGGCGCTCTGGCCGCAGCGCTCGTACAGATCGTGGAGCTTCGTCATCGCGGACCTCTCCCTCGCGTCATGCCGGGGACGAGCGTAGGGCGGCGCCGCCTCGCGGCGGTGTCGCCGGAGGGCCTCAGCGAGGCGCGGCGGCCCCGACGAGGCCCGACACGAGGCGGGGCTGCTCGAGGCGGACGCTCGCCGAGCGCAGCGCCACGAGCAGGCGGATCGCCCACCACCCGGGGTCGAGCTCCCCGCGCCGGTGCGCGAGGCGGGCGGTCGTCGGCGCGGCGTGGTGGTTGTTGTGGAGGCCCTCGCCCCCGGTGAGCCAGGCGAGCCACTGGTTGTTGCCCGCCGTGTTGTCGTAGGTCCTCTTGCCGCGCACGTGGCCGATGGCGTTGATCGCGGCGTTCAGCATGAGGTAGGCGACAGCGTGCACGCCGGCCGCGAGCAGCCCGTAGGCCCAGCCGAGGCTCAGGCACAGGACGGCGATGCCGATGCCGAGGCCGAGGAAGGCGTGGTCGAACAGGAACCGGTCGAGGCGGTCGCGGGGCACGTCTCGCGCGTACAGGCCCACGGTCTCGCCGTCGCGCGCCGCGCGCCGGTAGAGGACGGGGTTGCCGAGCTGCACCTTCCAGAATCCGAGGAGCACCGGGGAGTGCGGGTCCCCCTCGACGTCGGTGAAGGCGTGGTGGCGGCGGTGCACGGCCGCCCACTCGCGCGGCTTGATCCCGGTCGTCACCCAGATGACGAAGCGGAAGGCGAACCTCGCCCACGGGGCGAGCCGCAGGGCGCGGTGCGCCACGGTGCGGTGCAGGTAGACGGTCGTGGCGAAGAGCGCGACCTCGCACACGGCGCAACCGACGAGGACGGCGAGGAGGGCCTCGGGCACGCGGGCACGTTAGCAGGTCGACATCCGAGCGGCCGCGGTCGGCGCCTGCGCCGCCCGCGTCCGGGCACCGGGGTCGCCGTGCGTTGTAGCCTGCGGCCAGCCGTGCGGCGAGGGAGGAGGCAGATGGTGACGAGCGACGCCCGGGAGCTGCCCGCCGGGCGGGCGACGCTCGGCGACACGGTCCGGCTCGTCCGGCGCTACGTGCTCCAGGAGACCGTCGGGCCGCTGCGCCACCTCGGGCGCCTGGTGGGCCTCGGCGTCGCCGGAGCGCTGCTCGTCGCCGTCGCCGCGCTCTTCGCCCTCGTTGGCGTGCTGCGCCTCCTCCAGGGAGAGACGGGTTCGGCGTTCGCCGGGAGCTGGTCCTTCGCTCCCTACCTCCTCACCGGCGTCGTCGGCAGCCTGCTCATCGGCCTCGCCGTCGCGGCGACGCTGCGGGGCGCGCGCCGCCACGGCGAGCGCTAGGGGCGGCACCTGCGGAGGGAGGGCGACTGGCGATGACATCGATCCTCGTGGCGCTGCTGCGACCGGGCGCGCCGCCGGACGGCCGCGTCACGCTCTCGGACATCGAGGCACAGCTCCGCTCGCTCGGGGGCAGCGCGCGCGGCGTCGTCACTCGTTCCAGGGCGAACGCGCTCGGTGCGGCGGCGAGCGCGGCGCTGCTCGTCGTGGCGGCGGCGTACCTGCTCGGCCGGCGCCGGGGTCGCCGGCGGGCCAGCGTGCTCGAGATCCGGCGGGTCTGAGGGCGTGCTCGGCCTCGTCGACAGCCTGGCCCGCCGGGCCGCGCGCCGCGGCCTGCGGCGCGCGCTCGCCGAGGGGAGCGCAGCCTGGCTCGCCGTCGCCGTCGCCGCCTGGATCGTCCGGCTCCTCAGCCGGCAGGACCGGCCGAAGGTGGTGCGGGCCGAGATCCGCCTCGGGGAGCGGCTCCTCGTCTCCCACGTCCCGCCGCCCCCCACCCGGCGCGAGCGCCGGCGCGCTCGACGCGACCTGGACACAGGCGCCGACGCCACGCCGTGAGCGCCGGTGCGTCGCCGGGGGTCGCCCGGGGGCCGCTCGCCGCGGGGGAGCGTGTCCTCCTCCTCGACCGGAAGGGCCGCACCTACCTCGTCAGGCTCACCGTCGGTGGCGCGTTCCAGTCGCACGCCGGCGTCGTCTCCCACGACGAGGTGATCGGGCGCGAGGAGGGGTGCGAGGTGACCGCCCGCCGGCGTGCCGAGGCGCGGGGCGGCGCGTCGGGTCGCTTCGTCGTGCTGCGCCCGACGCTCTCGGATGTGGTGGTGAAGATGCCGCGCGGCGCGCAGGTCATCTACCCGAAGGACCTCGGGGCGATCGTGGTCGCCGCTGACCTCTTCCCCGGGGTGCGCGTCCTCGAGGCCGGCGTGGGCTCGGGGGCGCTCTCCCTCGCGGCGCTGCGGGCGGGCTGCGAGGTCGTTGGCTACGAGGTGCGCCCCGACTTCGCGGCGCGTGCTCGGGCGAACGTCGCTGACGTGCTCGGCGACGCCCCCTACCGGGTCGAGGAGCGCGACGTCTACGAGGGGATCGAAGAGCGGGATCTCGACCGGGTGCTGCTCGACCTGCCCGAGCCGTGGCGCGTCGTGGGTCACGCAGCTGCGGCGCTGCGACCAGGCGGGATCCTCTGCGCCTACCTGCCGACCATCAACCAGACAGCGGCGCTGCGGCTCGAGCTCGCCCGCGCGCCCTTCGTGCGAGCCGAGACCATCGAGGTCCTGCACCGAAGCTGGCACGTCGAGGGGCGCTCCGTTCGACCGGACCACCGCATGGTGGCCCACACGGGCTTCATCACGACGGCACGCCGAGCTCTCGACGAGGCGCCCGGGGGCGCGGAGGGTCCCGGTGACCAGGCGGCGCCTGCCGAGCGATGGCCTACTGCTCGATGAAGATGCACTCGCCGGGGCACTCCTCGGCCGCCTCGCTCACCGCGTCCTCGAGGCCCTCGGGCACGACGACCATCCCCTGGGCACCGCCGGGGTCGTTCATCACCTTGTCGCCGTCCTTCACGTAGGCGAGGCCGTCCTCCTGGAGGGTGAACACGCTCGGGCAGATCTCCTCGCAGAGACCGTCCCCCGTGCACAGATCCTGGTCGATCCAGACCTTCATCGATGACTCCTTGAGAGGGCGATAGCTACACGCTATCGGCTCGCGGCACCCCCCGTGGCGATCCGGGCCCCGGCCCGCTGGCTGGCTCGCAGACGGGCGCGCGCTTCGCCCCGCGACCGGTGTAGGGTCCGCGTCGAGGGGACGCCGAGCATCGAGGAGGTGCTCCCGACGATGGACGAGGAGACGAGAGAGGAGCTCCAGCGCCGCGTCGAGGCAGCCGAGGCCGAGATCGCGGAGCTCCGCCACCGGCTGCACGAGGCGCCCCAGCGGGTCCGGGTGCTCGAGGAGCGGCTCCTCGAGGTGAACGGGCAGCTCGCCCAGGCGCTCTCCCAGAACGAGAAGCTCACCTTCACGCTGCAGCAGTCGAAGGAGAACATCGCCGCGCTGCGCGAGGAGGTCGACAAGCTCACCCAGCCGCCGAACGCGTACGGCACGTTCCTGCAGGCCAACGAGGACGACACCGTCGACGTCTTCGCCTCGGGCCGCAAGATGCGGGTGAACGTGCACCCGAGCATCGACGTGTCCCGCCTTCGGCGCGGGCAGGAGGTGGTGCTCAACGAGTCGTTCAACGTGGTCCTCGTGCGGGACCTCGATCGCTCCGGCGAGGTCGTGACGATCTCCGAGATCCTCGACGACGGGCGACGGGCGCTCGTCGTCGGCCGGGGCGACGAGGAGCGGGTGGCCCAGCTCGCCGAGGACCTGGTCGGCACGAAGCTGCGCGCGGGCGACAGCGTGCTCATGGACCCGCGCAGCGAGCTCCTGCTCGAGAAGCTGCCCCGTCCGGAGATCGAGGAGGTCATCCTCGAGGAGGTCCCCGACATCACCTACGCGGACATCGGCGGTCTCGACCGGCAGATCGAGGCGATCATGGACGCGGTCGAGCTCCCGTTCCTGCACCGGGACCTGTTCGCCGAGCACCACCTCCCGGCCCCGAAGGGCGTCCTGCTCTACGGTCCGCCGGGTTGCGGCAAGACGCTCATCGCCAAGGCGGTCGCGAACTCGCTCGCGAAGAAGGTCGCCGAACGCACCAACAACCGGAACGCCCGCAGCTACTTCCTCAACATCAAGGGACCGGAGCTGCTGAACAAGTACGTGGGCGAGACCGAGCGTCAGATCCGGCTCGTCTTCCAGCGTGCCCGAGAGAAGGCGGAGGAGGGCGTCCCGGTCATCGTCTTCTTCGACGAGATGGACTCGCTGTTCCGCACGCGCGGGACGGGGATCAGCTCGGACATCGAGTCGACGATCGTGCCGCAGCTCCTCGCGGAGATCGACGGCGTCGAGGCGCTGCGCGACGTCATCGTCATCGGGGCCTCCAACCGCGAGGACCTCATCGACCCCGCGATCTTGCGGCCGGGACGGCTCGACGTGAAGATCAAGATCGAGCGGCCCGACGAGGCCGCCGCGCAGCAGATCTTCGCCCGCTACCTCACGGCCGACCTGCCGCTCGACGCGTCGGAGGTGGCCTCCCTCGGCGGCGGGGACCCGGCCAAGGCGGTCCAGGTGATGATCGAGCGCACGGTCCAGGAGATGTACCGGGCCGACGACGCCAACCGCTTCCTCGAGGTCACGTACCAGAACGGGGACAAGGAGGTCCTCTACTTCAAGGACTTCGCATCCGGGGCGATGATCGAGAACATCGTCCGTCGTGCGAAGAAGCTGGCCATCAAGCGGACGCTCGCTGGCAACGGGCGGGGGATCCGCCTCGAGGACCTGCTCGAGTCGATCAAGCAGGAGTACAAGGAGAACGAGGACCTTCCGAACACCACGAACCCCGACGACTGGGCCAAGATCTCCGGCAAGAAGGGTGAGCGGATCGTCTACGTGCGGACGATCTTCGACCACGGCGACAACAAGCCGAGCGGCCGGGCGATCGAGCGTGTCGGCACGGGCCAGTACCTCTAGCCCGCTCGCCGGCGCGGGCGCGGACCGACGCGGGCGACCGGTCCGGTAGGGTCGGCGCCATGGCGGTCGCGAAGGTCTGCGGGACCGAGACGGAGTACGGCGTCCTCGTGAGCGGCCCAGCCGTCGCGAACCCGACCCTCGCCTCGTCGCTGCTCATCAACTCGTACGTCGCCGAGCGCGACGGTCGCGTGGGCTGGGACTTCGAGGACGAGAGCCCTGGCCGGGACGCGCGGGGCTTCGTGCGGGACGGCGCGCTCGCCCCCGAGGTCGAGACGCACCTCGTCAACACGGTCCTGACGAACGGCGCGCGCTACTACGTCGACCACGCGCACCCCGAGTACTCCTCGCCCGAGTGCTCGAACCCGCTCGAGCTCGTCGTCCACGACCGGGCGGGCGAGGTCGTCCTCGAGCGCTCGATGGCTGCCGCGAACCGCCTCCTGCCGGCGGGGGAGGAGATCGTCGTCTACAAGAACAACTCGGACGGCAAGGGCAACTCCTACGGGTGCCACGAGAACTACCTGATGGACCGCGCGACGCCGTTCAGCCGCATCGCCCGCGAGCTCACCGCCCACCTCGTCACGCGCCAGGTCTACACGGGGTCCGGCAAGGTCGGGTGCGAGCTGGAGCACGGGGCGCGCGACGTCTTCGAGATCAGCCAGCGCGCCGACTTCTTCGAGGAGGAGATCGGGCTCGAGACGACGCTCAAGCGGCCGATCATCAACACCCGCGACGAGCCGCACGCCGACGCCCAGGCCTACCGCCGCCTGCACGTCATCACCGGGGACGCGAACCTCGCCGAGGTCGCGACGCTCCTCAAGGTGGGGGTAACGGCGATCGTCCTGGTCCTCATCGAGGAGGGCGCGCTCGCCGGGCGCGAGCTCGTGCTCGCGTCCCCGGTGTCGGCGATGCGCGCCGTCTCGCACGACCTCACCCTGCGTGCCCCGATCGAGCTCGTCGACGGGACGCGACTGACCGCCCTCGAGCTCCAGTGGGAGCTCTACGATCGGGCGCGCAAGCACGCGGCTGAGCGAGGCCTCGAGGCCGTCGGCCCGGAGCAGGTCGTCGCGCTCGTGCTCGAGCGGTGGGAGTCGGTCCTCGCGAGCCTGGAGTGCGCCCCGTCCCTCGTCAAGCACCAGCTCGACTGGGTCGCGAAGTACGAGCTGATCGATGCCTACTGCGCCCGCCACGGCTGCGGCCTCGGGGACGCGCGGGTGCGCGCCCTCGACCTGCAGTACCACGACCTGCGCCCGGCCCGCTCGCTGCAGCGCCGGCTGTCGATGGAGCGCCTCGTCGCCGAGGAGGACGTGCTGGCGGCCGTGAGCGACCCGCCGCGCACGACCCGGGCGTACTTCCGGGGCGAGTGCCTGAAGCGCTTCGCCTCGTCGATCGTGGCGGCGAACTGGGACTCGCTCGTGTTCGACCTGGGCGAGGACCCCCTGCGGCGGGTGCCGATGATGGAGCCGCTGCGGGGGACCGAGTCCCACGTCGCTACGCTCCTTAGGGAGTCGAAGAGCCCTGCCGAGCTGCTCCGGCGGCTCGGCGGGTAGGGGGTAGCGATGGCAGAACGGGAGCAGAAGCGACGCCCGACGAGGGATCGCTCGACACCCGAGGTCGAGGCGCCGACCCCGCAGGCGTCCGAGCGCGGGGAGAAGCTGAAGGCCGAGATCGACGAGCTGCTCGACGAGATCGACGAGGTCCTCGAGGACAACGCCGAGGAGTTCGTCCGCAACTACGTCCAGAAGGGCGGCGAGTAGGTCGGGGCACCGGTCGGGGAACTAGGGTTCCCCGACGATGAGCCTCTACATCTTCCCGCCGGGCGACGACCCCGGCCCGAGCTTCGTCGACCTGATCCGTCGCGTCCAGGGTGTCGAGGGCGTCCCCGGGGCGCCCGAGGCCTTCGGTGGGCGCCTGCTCGGGGACGTGCGCCACGGGACGACGATCGTGGCGTTGCGCTACGCCGACGGCGTGGTCGTCGCCGGCGACCGGCGCGCGACCGAGGGCCCGAGCATCGCCCATCGGGCCATCGAGAAGGTCTTCCCTGCAGACCGCTACTCCGCGGTGGCGATCGCCGGCGCCGCGGGGCCGGCCCTCGAGATGGTCCGCCTCTTCCAGACGCAGCTCGAGCACTACGAGAAGGTCGAGGGCTCCGCCCTCAGCCTGGAGGGCAAGGCGAACCAGCTCGCGCAGCTCGTGCGGGCGCACCTGCCGATGGCGATGCAGGGGCTCGCCGTCGTGCCGCTGTTCGCGGGATGGGACACGCGCCGTCGACAGGGCCGGATCTTCACCTACGACGTCACCGGCGGCCGCTACGAGGAGGCGGACTACCACGCGACCGGCTCGGGGGGCCGGGACGCGAAGACGACCGTGAAGCTCGGCTTTCGCGAGGGTCTGAGCAGGGACGAGGGCGTCGAGCTCGCGGTCGAGGCCCTCTTCCAGGCCGCCGACGAGGACGCGGCGACCGGCGGTCCGGACCCGGTGCGAGGCATCTACCCGATCGTCGCCGTCGTGGATGCCGACGGGTTCCAGGCCGTCGGCGACGAGGAGGTGGCGGCTCGCTTCGCTGCGGTGCTCGCGCGCCGTCCGGCGGTCGAGGGAGGTGACCGGCCATGACGATGCCCTACTACGTCGCGCCCGAGCAGGTCATGAAGGACCGCGCGGAGTATGCCCAGAAGGGCATCGCCCGAGGCCGTGCCCTCGTCGCGACCTCGTACGCGGGTGGCATCCTCATCGTCGCCGAGAACCCGTCGCGCACCTTGCACAAGATCAGCGAGATCTACGACCGCGTCGCGTTCGCCGGCGTCGGCAAGTACAACGAGTTCGACCAGCTGCGCGTCGCGGGCATCCGGCACGCGGACACGAAGGGCTACGCCTACTCGCGCGAGGACGTCGACGCCCGCTCCCTCGCGAACCTCTACGCCCAGTACCTCGGCCAGGTCTTCACGCACGAGATGAAGCCGCTCGAGGTCGAGATCCTCGTCGCCGAGCTCGCCCTGTCAGGCGAGCACCGGCTCTACCACATCGCGTACGACGGCACGGTCGTCGACGAGGAGCGCTTCACCGTGCTCGGCGGCGACGCCGACGTCATCGCGGCGCGCTTCGCCGAGCGCTACGTCGAGGGGTGGTCGCTCGAGGAGGCGGTGCGTGCCTGTCGGGAGTGCCTGGCGGGGCCGGATCGCACGCTCGGTCCCGGCGACCTCGAGGTCGGTGTTCTGAGCGCCGAGAACGGCCGGCGGGCGTTCCGCCGCCTCGAGGGGGAGACGCTCAGCGCCCTCCTCGCCGCCTGAGACGGCGCCAGCGCTTCCCGCGTGACCGGGACCGCCGCCGGGTCGGCCCGCGCCCGCCGAAGGCGGCGTCCACCGCGTCCGCGAGGAGGATCTGGCGTGCGAGGTCGGCGTCGTCCTGGCGGACGAGGACGTCCACCTCGCCGGGGAGCGGGTAGGGTCCCTCGGCGAGGCCGCGCAGCTCCACCGCGATCCCCTCGGCCGACAGACGTGCCGCGATGACGCGCCCCTGGAAGGACCCGGCCGCGGTGGTGACGCGCACGAGGGGGGCTCGTTCCATGGCGGGAGGATACTGCGGCCCGAGCGGCCCGCCGCGCCCGGACCGACACTAGGTTGGCCTCGTGGAGCGTCGGATCTTCGGCCTCGAGAACGAGTACGGCGTGACGTGCACGCTGCGCGGCCAGCGCCGGCTCTCGCCGGACGAGGTCGCCCGGTACCTCTTCCGGCGGGTGGTCTCCTGGGGACGCTCCTCGAACGTGTTCCTCGAGAACGGCGCCCGGCTCTACCTCGACGTCGGGAGCCACCCGGAGTACGCGACGCCCGAGTGCGACTCGATCGACGAGCTCGTCGCGCACGACAAGGCCGGCGAGCGGATCCTCGAGGGCCTCGTCGTGTCGGCCGAGGCGCGCCTGCGCGACGAGGGGATCCGCGGCGTCGTCTACCTGTTCAAGAACAACACCGACTCGGCGGGCAACTCCTACGGCTGCCACGAGAACTACCTGACCAGCCGCCGCGACGACTTCGCCCACTACGCCGAGGTGCTCATCCCGTTCCTCGTGTCCCGCCAGATCTACGCCGGCGCTGGCAAGGTGCTCCAGACCGCCCGGGGGGCGATGTACTGCATCAGCCAGCGCGCCGAGCACATCTGGGAGGGGGTGTCGTCGGCGACGACGCGCAGCAGGCCGATCATCAACACCCGCGACGAGCCGCACGCGGACGCCGAGCGTTACCGCCGGCTCCACGTCATCGTCGGGGACTCGAACATGAGCGAGTACGCCACCTTCTTGAAGGTGGGTGCCACGAGCATCCTGCTGCGCATGCTGGAGGACCCTGCGGTCGTGCTCAGGGACATGACCTTGGAGAACCCGATCCGGGCGATCAGGGAGATAAGCCACGACACCACCCTGCGCCGGCGGGTCCGCCTGGCCAACGGCAGGGAGGCCAGCGCCTTGGAGATCCAGTCCGAGTACTACGAGAGGGCGAGGCGCTACCAGGAGACCAAGGGGCTGTCCCCGCTCGAGGACCGGGCGTTGGACATGTGGGAGCACTGCCTGTCGGGGCTGGCCAAGGACCCTTGGTCGCTGGACCGCGAGTGCGACTGGGTGATCAAGCACCAACTGATCGAGCGCTACCGCGCCCGCCACCAGATGGCGCTCACCCATCCCAAGGTGGCGCTCATCGACCTGCAGTACCACGACGTGAGCCGCCAGCGGGGCCTCTTCTACAAGCTGCAGCGCGAGAACCTCGTCGACCGCACGTGCACCGACGAGGCGATCGAGACGGCGATGGACGAGCCTCCCCAGACGACGAGGGCGAAGCTGCGGGGAGAGTTCATCCGCCGGGCGAAGGAACGCCGGCGGGACTTCACCGTCGACTGGGTGCACCTCAAGCTCAACGACCAGGCGCAGCGCACGGTGCTCTGCAAGGATCCCTTCAAGTACCGCGACGAACGGGTCGAGAAGCTCATCGCCTCCCTGTAGGCCAGTGGACCGTCTCGAACGACTGGTGAACCTGGTGGCGGCGCTGATCGACACCCCCCGGCCGCTGACCAGGCGGGAGATCGCCGAACGCACCCCGGGCTACTCGGATGACCCGGCTGCGGCCCGCAGGAACTTCGAGCGGGACAAGGAGCTGCTTCGCCAGATGGGCTTCCCCGTGGTGGTGGAGGCGCCCAGCGGCGACCACTCGGAGGAGGTCGGCTACCGGATCCCCCGGGAGCAGTACGAGCTGCCCGACCCGGGGCTCGACGAGCGGGAGCTCGAAGCCCTCCGCCTGGCGGCGTCGGCGGTGCAGCTGGACTCCGAGTGGGGCGGCGACGCGGCCGTGGCCGCCCTCAGGAAGCTCGGGGGGGCTGTGGGTGCGGGCGAGCCGGGGGTGGCCGCCGCCCTGCCCGGCGACGAGCGGGCGGCGGTGGCGCTGGCCGCGGTGGGGGAGCGGCGCAGGGTCCGGTTCGTCTATCGCGGCGAGGAGCGCACCGTCGACCCCTGGCGCGTCTCTTTCCACCGGGGCCACTGGTACCTCGCCGGATTCGACCACGACCGCGCTGCCGAGCGGCTCTACCGCTTGGACCGGGTGGACGGCGAGCTTCGCCCGGACGGGCCGGGGGGCGCCTTCGAGCGCCCTCCGGCTGCCAAGGCCCGGCCCCCCATGCCGTGGCAGCTCGGCGACGGCGAGCCGGTCACGGCCGTACTGCTGGTAGACGCTGTCCAGGCCCGCTGGGCCCGCCAGGAGCTCGGCGACGCAGCGGAGGAGGAGGTCCGTCCCGACGGCTCGACCGTCTTTCGGGTCGAGGTGACCAACCGCGACGCCTTCCGCAGCTTCGTGCTGGGCTTCCTCGAGCACGCCGAGGTGCTCGGACCGCCCGACCTGCGCGCCGAGCTGGTCGCCTGGCTGGAGTCAGTGGCGTGAGCCGCCCTCCTGCCGACGCCCGGCTCGGGCGTCTCCTGGCGATCGTGCCGTGGATCGCCGCCCGCGACGGCCCGACGGTGGAGGAGGTGTGCAGACGTTTCAGAGTCGACGAGGACGAGCTGGTCGCCGACCTGAACTTGCTGTTCCTCTGCGGGGTGCACCCTTTCACCCCCGACGTCCTGGTAGACGTCACCTTCTCCGACGGCCGGGTGTGGATCGGGATGGCGGACTGGTTCCGCCGGCCGTTGCGCCTCACCCCCCAGGAGGCGCTGGCTCTCGTCAGCGCCGGCCACGCCTTCCTGTCCCTCCCCGGTGCCGACGCCTCCGGGGCCCTCGCCACCGCCTTGGAGAAGCTCGAGACGGTGCTCGGCATCGGGCCCGGTGAGGGCATCGACGTCGAGCTGGCCGGCGCGCCCCCCGCCGTCCTCGACGCCCTCCGCGAAGCGTGCCGGGATCGGCGCAAGGTACGGATCGGGTACTACTCCTACGGGCGCGACGGCCACAGCGAGCGGGTGGTGCAACCCTGGCAGGTGTTCAACGCCGGCGGTCAGTGGTACCTCTCGGCCTGGTGCGAGGAGGCCCGCGGCGAGCGGACCTTCCGCGTCGACCGCATCACCTCCCACGAGGTCACCTCGGACGGCTTCGACCCTCCGGCGCGCCCCGGCGGTACACCCGCCGCCTACAAGCCGGGTGAGGAAGACCCCGTGTGGGTGGTGGACCTCGACCCTCCGGCCTTCTGGGTGGCCGAGAGCTACCCGCACGACAGCGTCGAGGCGGCGCCCGGAGGTGGGCTCCGGGTGACCTTCAGATCGGGCGAGCCGGCCTGGGTGGAGCGCATCCTGCTGCGGGCGGGCCGCCACGCCCGGGTGGTGCAGGGCGACCCTTCCCTGGCCTCCGGGGCGGCCCGCAGGATCCTCGCGCGCTACCGGGTCCGCTGAGAGAACGGGGCCTTTGCCGCCCGGTGGGTGACGGCCGGGTGGCGCAGCGGACGGGTAGGGTACCCCGTCGTGTTCGAGCAGGGAGGACCGGCGGGAGCCCGTACCAGCCCTGCCAGCGGGGAGGGGGCACCGGCCCCCCGGCACGCCAGGAGAAGGGGCCCGGACCGGCGGGCTGTCCTCGAGTGGGTGGCGATCCTCGCCGCCGCGGTGCTGGCGGCGTTCCTGCTGCGCACCTACGTCGTCCAGCCCTACTACATACCGTCGGCGTCGATGTACCCGACCCTCAAGGTCGGCGACAAGGTGCTGGTCAACAAGCTCGCCTACGACTTCCACCCGGTTCACCGCGGCGACGTGATCGTGTTCCGGAAGCCGCCCGGCGAGTACAGCGCCAACATCACCGACCTGATCAAGCGGGTGATCGGCCTGCCCGGCGAGACGATCTCGGCTCACGGCGGCTCCGTGTACATAAACGGCCGGAAGCTCGCCGAGCCCTGGCTGCCACGCGGCGTGACGACCGGCGCCTTCGGACCGGTCCACATACCCAAAGGCGACTATTTCGTGATGGGGGACAACCGGGGAGACTCCGAGGATTCGCGCGCCATCGGCCCCATCTCCGGCAAGCTCATCGTCGGGCGGGCTTTCCTCATCGTCTGGCCACCGAGCCAGATAGGCACCCTCTAGGCGCGGGCAACAGCGGCCCTCGAGATGGCGGCCACCATCCGCTCCACATGGTCGCTGTAGACGGCGTCGACGCCGAAACCCAGCAGGCGGTCCAGCACCTCGGCGGTCTGGCCGTCCCACGCGAACGCCAGCACCCCCGCCGAACGCGCCTCCCTGACCAGATCGGCGTCCCACTGCGAGGCGTGCAGGTTGAGGGCGTCTATGCCGGCGGCCGCCAGTGCCGACACCCGGGCGGAGAGCCCTTCCTTCATCCAGTGCAGGTTGGACGACTCGACCAGGTGCACCTCGGGGGCGGCCCGCCGCCATGCGGCCATCGGCCGCCAGTCGTGGTAGCAAAGCCACAAGCGCCCGGCGGCGCCGTGGCGACGGGCCGTGTCGAGCACTGCCGGCAGCGCCGCGGCGTCCTTCACGTCGAGGGAAAGCTCGAACCCGGCGCCGCAGCGCTCGTAGAGCTCGGCGAGGGATGGGATGTGCGCCGGCAGCGAAGAGCGCTCCTGGGCGGAGATAGCCCGGTGGCGCCACGGCGGACCGGTCACCCCGTCGTGGTCGAGGACCACCACCCCGTCGGCGGTCAGCCAGGCGTCGCTCTCCAACCCGGAGGCGCCGAGCTCGAGAGCACGGGTGAAAGCGTCGATGGTGTTTTCCCGCCGCTCGGCGCGCGCCCCCCGGTGGGCGAAGCCGATGGGGAGCCTCGGGGGGATGGGCGTTGTCGTGTTTTTCCGCATTGTCTCCTGCTGTCGGGAGCGGGTCGCTCAAGGCCCGGAGCCGGCCGCCCGATGCACCATAATGTGAGCCGTACCCGCCGGAAGAGCACCGCCGCGATCGTGCGGGCCACCTGCCCCACCTGCGGCGACGTCGAGCTCGGGGTGGAGGACGTGCAGGTGCAGACCTGCGTGACCACCGCCCAGTCGACCTACTCGTTCCGTTGCCCCTTCTGCAGCTTCATCGTCAACAAGCAGGCCAGCGAGTCTGTGGTCGCCTCGCTCACCTCGGCGGGTTCGGCGCTGGTCGCCTGGACCTTGCCGGCCGAGCTGGCGGAGCCCAAGAGCGGACCGAGGATCACCCACGACGACATCCTCGAGTTCCACCTGGCGTTGGAGAGCGGCGGCTGGCGCTCCGAGTTGGACGCCCTCGCCGCGAGGGGCTAGAACCGCTTCCGTGCACCTTTCCGCCGCGTGGCTCGCGCCCCTGGGCGTCGGAGCGGCCGGCGCGGCGGCCCTCGCGGTCGCTGCGGCCAGGCTGCGCTCGGAGGTCGCCGCGCTGCAGAGATCGATGCGGCCCCTGCGGTTCAAGGAGCCGTCCCGCAAGTAGACTCGCGTGCGTGCTGGATCTGAGCCCCGAGAAGCTGTTCGTTCTCGGTGTGCTGGCGATGCTCGTCCTCGGGCCAGAGAGGCTTCCTTCCGCTGCCCGCACCCTCGGCCGGTGGCTGGGGCAGCTCAGGTCGATGTCCTCGTCTTTCCAGGAGGAGGTCCGCCAGGCTCTTCACGAACCGGAGGCGGCGATCAGCCAGGCGGTGGCCGAGCTGCGCCCCGCACAGATCCGCCGCAACGTCCGCCAAGCGGTCACGTCGACCCTCGCCCCGCCGGCGGCCCCTTCTGCGCCTGCAGCGCCGGAAGCCTCGGTCGTGCCGCTGGCGGCTCCCGGCGGGCCCACAGCGGGTCCTGGGATCCCCGCCGGGCCGGCCGGCCATCCTGACGACCCCGCTTTGAACTGAAGGCCCGGTGGCCCTTTTAGAAGACCCGATCGCCGGCGGAGGGGAAGCGTCCGGGCAGGCCGACGCGACGGCTCCCGAGCCGGGGACGATGACCCTCTACGAGCACCTCGCCGAGCTTCGCCGGCGCCTGGTGGTGGCGATCCTCGCCGTCGGGGTCGCCGCGGTGGTCGTGTGGTTCCTCTACAACTCGATCGTCCACTTCATGCTCCAGCCCTACCACGACTTCCTGGTCAGCCACCGGGCGAAGAACATCACCAACGGCCAGCTGGTCATAACCGGGCCGCTCGAGGGGTTCACGACCCGGCTCAAGGTCTCCGTCTACGGGGGAGCGGCGCTGGCGTCGCCGGTCGTGCTGTGGGAGCTGTGGAGGTTCATAACCCCGGCGCTCTACAAGAACGAGAAGCGCTACGTGCTGCCCTTCTTCGCCGCGGGCATGGTCCTCTTCGCCGGCGGGGTGGCCACCGCCGTGCTCGTGTTCCCAAAGGCGATCGACTGGCTGATCAGCGTCAGCGGCACCGGGATCGTCCCCCTCTTCTCCCCGTCCAGGTACTTCACCTTGTACATGGCCATGTGCCTGGTCTTCGGAGCGGTGTTCATGTACCCGCTGGTGCTGGTGTTCCTCGAGCTCGTCGAGGTGGTCCCCAGCTCCACTTGGAGGCGCTGGAGGCGCCCGGCGATCGTGGTGATCTGCATCGTGGCGGCGGTGATCACCCCTAGCAGCGACCCGTTCTCGTTCCTGGCGATGGCGGTGCCGATGCTGGTGCTCTACGAGGCGAGCATCGTGGTGGGCCGGCTGCTCAAGAAGTGAGCCGGGCCAGCTTCGTCGCCGGGCTCGGCTTCGACCTCGACGACTTCCAGGTCCGCGCCCTCGACGCCCTCGACGCCGGCGGCAGCGTAGTCGTGGCCGCGCCGACCGGGTCGGGGAAGACGGTCGTCGCCCAGTACGCCGTCGAGCGCGCCCTGCAGGCAGGGGGCAAGGCCTTCTACACCACGCCGTTGAAGGCCCTGTCCAACCAGAAGTACTCGGAGCTGGTCGCCCGTCACGGAGGCGCCTCTGTCGGCCTGCTCACCGGGGACAACTCGCTCAACCCGGGAGCCCCCGTGGTGGTCATGACCACCGAGGTCCTGCGCAACATGATCTACGCCTCCTCGGACGCCCTCGACCGCCTGCGCTACGTGATCCTCGACGAGGTCCACTACCTGCAGAACGCCTACCGGGGGCCGGTGTGGGAGGAGGTGATCATCCACGCCCCGCCGGGCGTGGACCTGGTCTGCCTGTCGGCTACGGTGTCCAACGCCGAGGAGCTCGCCGACTGGATAGCGACGGTGCGCGGCGCCACCGAGGCGGTGATCGAGGACCGCCGCCCCGTGGTGCTGCACGACTTGTACCTGCTCGGCGACAAGACCAGCGACGGCCTGCTCCTGTTGCCCACCCTGCTCGACGGCCGTCCCAACCCCGAGGCGGCGGCGCTCGACTCCAAGACGCTCCGCCACCCCGGGATGCGGGGCCGGCCCCGTGGACGGCTGTTCAGCCCCCGCCGGGTGGAGGTGGTCGACCTGCTCCACGAGCGGGCGATGCTGCCCGCCATCTACTTCATCTTCTCGCGCGCCGGCTGCGACGACGCCGTTGCGCAGTGCCTTCGCGAAGGCGGTCGCCTCACCACCGCCGAGGAGCGTCGCGAGACCCGGGCGATCGCCGAGCGCCACGTCGAGGCGCTGAGCGACGACGACCTGCGGGTCCTCGACTACCCGGCGTGGCTCGCCGGCCTGGAGGCGGGCTACGCCGCCCACCACGCCGGCCTGGTGCCGCCGTTCAAGGAGGCCGTCGAAGAGTGCTTCGCCGCCGGGTTGGTCAAGGTCGTCTTCGCCACCGAAACCCTCTCCCTGGGCATCAACATGCCGGCCCGGACAGTGGTGATCGAGAAGCTCACCAAGTACAGCGGCGAGCGTCACGAGTTCCTCACCCCGGGGGAGTACACCCAGCTGACGGGACGGGCGGGTCGGCGGGGGATCGACGACGTGGGCTACGCAGTGGTCCTGTGGTCGCCGTTCGTCCCTTTCGACCAGGTGGCGGCCCTGGCCGGCACCCGCACCTACGCCCTGACCAGCAGCTTCCGCCCCACCTACAACATGGCGGCCAACCTGGTGCGCCGCTACCCCCCCGACGTCGCCCACCACCTTCTCAACCTGTCCTTCGCCCAGTACCGGGCTGACAGCGACGTCGTGCGCCTCGAGACGCAGCTGCAACGCTCGACCGAGGCGCTCGCCGAGGCGCGCTCGGCGGCCCGCTGCGAGCTCGGCGACGTCGAGGAGTACCGCCGACTCGTCCGATCCGGGGAGCAGACCGCCCCGCGGGGCGCGTCGGCCGCCGCGCAGGTGTCCGCCGCGCTCGAGCGGATCCGCCCCGGAGACGTGCTGGCGCTGCCGGGGGCCCCCCGCTCGGGCAGGGTCGCCGTGCTGTCCACCGCCCGTCGGCGCGGAGGAGAGGTTCGCCTGCGGGGGGTGACCGCGGACCAGAAGCTGGTCTCGTTGAGCAGCCGGGACTTCGCCGCGCCGCCCGTGGCGTTGGCCCGGCTCGAGCTGCCCGCCCCCTACACGCCGAACAGCGAGTCCTTCCAGCGGCGAGTCGCCCGCTCCTTGCAGTCCGCCCGGCCCGGCAGCCCCCCGCCGGCGGCCGTCCCCGTCGGGACGCCTGGACCGGAGGGGACGTCCCTCACCGGACCGGACGACGCCGGCTCCGGCGGCGAGCATCCGGTGGCCTCCTGCCCCGACGCCAGGGCTCACCTGCGCGCCGCCGAGCGCGCAGAACGCCTCGCCCGCGACGTGGAGAGGCTCGAAAGGAGGGTCAAAGGCCGCCTCGAGTCGCTGGCCCGCCAGTTCGACCGGGTGCTGCGCGTGCTCGAAGCGTGGGGGTACGTGGACGGGTGGCGCCTGACCGAGGCCGGCGAGCGCCTCGCCCGTCTCTACCACGAGGCAGACCTTCTCGTCGCCGAGTCGCTCTCCCAAGGGTTCCTCGACGGGCTGAGCCCGCCGGAGATGGCAGCGGCGGTGTCGTTCTTCACCTTCGAGAGCCGCAGTCCCTCCCAACCCTCACCGTGGTTCCCGACGCCGCGAGTCAGGCGGCGCTGGTCTCAGGTTTCGCAGTTGGCAGCCGAGCTGAACGCCGCCGAGGACGACGCCGGGCTGCCTTTCACCCGTCCCCCGGACCCGGGCTTCGCCGGCCTGGCGTTCGCCTGGGCGTCGGGGGAGGAGCTGGCCGAGGTCATATCCGACGAGGAGATCTCCGGGGGAGACTTCGTCCGCAACGTGAAGCAGCTGGTGGACCTGCTGCGCCAGCTCGGCGACACCGCCCCCGAGCCGGCCACCGCGGGGGCTGCCCGCTCGGCCGCCGAAGCCCTGATGCGCGGCGTGGTGGCCGCGTCGTCGGCGCCGCCGGTTTGAACATCCCCCGTTCGCGCCGCGCCGCCCCGTAGTGTGTCCCCCGCCATGGGGAGTCCGGACACCGGCGTGTACGCCGTCGAGGAATGGACCGGCGAGGAGGCCGACGTCCTCCGCCGCTACTTCACCAATCTGAACGGCCCCGTCTTCGCCTTGGTCAACCTCCCAGAAGTGGTCAAAGGCGCTCTTTTCGCCCGCTACTCCCGTTCCAGCAAGAGCCTGCGCCGTCTGTTCCTCGACGAGTTCGTCGGGGATCTCGACATCAGCGGCGACGCCGGCGTCGACGCGACGGTGGGCTTGGCGAGAGCCGAGCAGCTCTACGACAAGGTCTTCTTCGAGTACGGCGACGATTCGGTCGCCCAGCTGGGCGGCGTCCACCTGGCGTGCGAGCAGGCATCGAACGTGCTCACCAAGGTGCTCGAGCGAGGCCGGCTCATGAGCTACATGGAGAAGTCGACCCGCTACGTCGCCTACGACACCCGCCTCCCCAACGGCCGCTACCGCTACTACCGCGACCCGGCGATCCTCGACTCGCCGCTCGGCGCCCGCTACGTGGGCGACATGGACCGCCTCTTCGACGCCTACCGGGACATGCTGCCGGTGGTCCAGGCTCTTTTCGCCGCCCGCCATCCGAAGCAGCCCGGCGACTCGGACTTCGCCTGGCGCCAGTCGGTGCGGGCGAAGGCCTTCGACACCCTGCGCGGCCTTCTCCCCGCAGCGGCGACGTCCAACCTGGGCATCTACGCCTCCGGCCAGGCTTACGAGGCGCTCCTGATCCGCATGAGGGCCCATCCTCTGCCCGAGGCGCGGCTCTACGCCCGCCTGATCCTCGACGAGCTGCGCAAGGTGATCCCCTCATGGGTCAAGCGCGTGGACGTCCCGGACCGAGGCGGGGCGCACACCGAGTACATCGAGTCCACCTCGGACTCGATGCGTCGGCTCGCCGGCGAGATGTTCGGCCCGCCCGAGACCGCCTCGCCCTCGCCGGCGGGCGAGCCGCAGGTGACGCTCGTCGACTGGGACCCCGCCGGCGAAGAGAAGATCGTGGCCGCGATGCTCTACCCCTACACCCACCTGCCCGAGTCGGCCCTCTTGGAGCGGGTCGCCCGGATGGGCACGGAGGACCGCCTCGACGTGATGCGGCGCTACGCCGGCGAGCGCGCCAACCGCCGCCACCGCCCCGGGCGGGCGCTGGAGCGCTGCTCCTACCGCTTCGACGTGGTGTCCGACTACGGGGCGTTCCGGGATCTGCAGAGGCACAGGCTGCTGACCGTCGAATGGCAGGACCTCACTCCTGCCCACGGCTACACGATGCCCGACGACCTGGGAGAGGCAGGCCTCGAGCCGGCCTACGCGGCAGCGATGGAGCGCTCCGCCAGCCTGTGGGAAGCCCTGTCGTGCTCCGGCTTCAGCCCTTCACAGGCCGCCTACGCCGTCGCCCTCGCCTACCGGATCCGGTATGTGATGCAGATGAACGCCCGCGAGGCGATGCACGTCGTCGAGCTTCGGACCACCCCGCAAGGCCATCCCGAGTACCGCCGGGTCTGCCAGCAGATGTGGCGCCTGATCGCCGGGCAGGCCGGGCATCGGGCGCTCGCCGCCATGATGAGCCACGCCGACCTCGACGACGACGCCGGGGAGGGCCTCGGCCGCCTCGAGGGGGAGCGGCGCGCCGAGACGCGCCGCACCGCTCGCAGCCTCCCGTAACAGTTGAGGTTGACGTTGAAAAAGGGGTTGCTGAGGTTGTTGTTGAGGTTGTAGCCTTTCGCCGAGTCGGGCGGAGGGATAGGACTCCTTGTTCTGCCATGCCCAGACAACCGCTGATGCCACGCCCCATCAGGCTCGCAGCCCTGAGCCTGCTCGTCGCGGTGCTGGCGGCCGCGGGCGTAGCCGACTATGGCACGGGCGGGGGCTACGTGGTGCAGCCCGGCGACTCGCTGTGGGCGATCGCCACCGAGCACGGCACCACCGTCGACGAGCTCGCCGCGGTCAACCACCTCGACCCCGCCGCCATCCTGCCCGTGGGGATCGTGCTCACCATCCCCGGGACCGGGGTCACCCCGCAGGCAGCGGCCCCGCCGACGGGATCGTCGTCCTGCAACGGCCTGTCCCCCGGGGGCGGTCCGACGGGGGTGCTGCCCTCCCTCCTGGCAGAGTCCCCGCAGCGCCTCTCCCTTCGCCCCTACTTCGAGGAATGGGCGTCCCACTACGGCGTGCCGGCGGCCATGGTCGAGGCCGTCGCCTGGCAGGAGTCGGGCTGGCAGCAGGGGATCGTCTCGGCCACCGGTGCCGTCGGGGTCGGCCAGATCGAGCCCGGTACGGCGTCGTTCATCTCCAACGTCCTCATCGGAGAGCCGCTCGACCCCTCCTCGGTCTCGGACAACATCCGCATGTCTGCCGCCTTCCTCGCCTACCTGTACCGCCTGGAGGGAGGCAGCGTCTGCGCGACGCTCGCCGCCTACTACGAGGGTCCGCTCAACCTGGCAGAGCGGGGCATGTTCGCGGACACCCAGGAGTACGTGGCCGACGTGGAGGCTCTGATCCCGCGCTTCGAGTGACGATGTTCTCCTCGTTGGGCCTTGACGGCGGCTTTTCTCTCGGCCACTCTAGGGACCGCAATCAGTGCCCCAGCCGGTGCACCGGCCGTGTGGGCGATGGTCAGGGTGGTCCGAGGGGAACCAAGTAGACAACGGCGCGCGTCGTCGCCCAACGGGCGACACCAGCGACCGGCACCAAAGGTTCCCCGCCACCCTGGCCGCGCAGCTCCTGGGTGGGAATAGCAGGCGCCGGCGCTTCGTTGAGCGAGGTCCGGGTAGCGACTTCGCGGTCTAGTATCCCGCGCCGATCACACCGGGCGGCGAGCCTTGGTCGGCAGAGCCACTTTTTTTCCCAACCCTGCAAGGACCCCCATGATGCCCAAGGACGACCTCGACGAGGACCTGCTCGACGAGAACGACGAGATGCCCGAAGACCTCGACGAGGAGGACCTCGGGGACCTCGACGACGAGGACGCCGTCCTCGAGGACCTCGAAGACGACGACGGCGACGACCTAGACCTCGAAGCCGACGAGGCGGAGGACGAGGAGGAGGACGTGGCCGCCGTCGCTTTGAAGGCCCGCGACGAGGAGGACGAAGAGGACGAGGACGAGGACGAGGACTCCGACGATGTGGAGGCCAGCCTCGACGTCATCTTGAAGGAGCGTCTCGTCGTGATGGAGGAGGACGAGGACGACGAGGACGACGAGGACGTCGTCGACACCGACGACCGCAGCGAGAGCCCCCTCCGCGTCCTTCCCAAGCAGCCCGGCGAGTTCGTCTGCCAGTCCTGCTTCCTCGTCAAGCACCCCAGCCAGCTGGCCGACCCCGCCGCGCAGCTCTGCCGAGACTGCGTGTAGGAACCCACCGAAAGCGAGGACCCTCACCGTGCCCCAACCGCGTTCGCCTCTCGATGCGGCGCTCGACCTGTTCGTCTACATGCCCGTCGGGCTCGCCGTCACCGCGGCCGAGGAGATCCCCAAGCTCGCCGCAAAAGGGCGCAGCCGGGTGGACACCCAGCTCAAGATGGCGCGGGTGGTGGGGGAGTTCGCGGTTTCCAGCGCCCGCCAGCAGCTCGAACGCCGTTTGACGGCTCCGCCCTCGCCCCGCCCGGCCGCCTCGTCGCCGCCGGCCCCGGCTCCCGCCGATGCCACCCCTTCCGCGCCGTCCCCGGGCCCCGCCGGTCAGTCGGTGTCGCCCAACGGGTCGCCGGCGCCCGCACGCCCAGCGCCGAGCGCGTCCTCCCTTGCCATCCCGGGCTACGACTCGCTGTCGGCCTCCCAGGTCGTCCAGCGCCTGGCCGGCCTCTCCGCCGAGGAGCTGGCCGCTGTGGCCGCCTACGAGCGGGCGCACCGGGCGCGAAGGACGATCCTCACCAGGGCCGCCCAGCTGCAGGGAACGGCCTGAGCGCCGGCGGGGCCCAACGGTGGAGAGCGCCCGGCCCGCCGCCCGGTCCGACGTCGAGCACCTGGTCCAACTCTGGCGCCAAGCGCTGACCGAGCTCGACGGCCACCGCGGCGGCGCCCTGCTGGCCGGCGGGCTCGCCCGGCCCGACCTGCGAAGCTGGCTGTCCGGCGCGCTGGCCGACCCCGAGCGCGCCCTGGTGGTCGGACTGATCGAAGGCACCCCGGTCGGGCTGGCCTCGGCTTTCGCCGAGCGCTCCGGCGGGGGCGGACTGGGTGTAGTCGACCTGATCTACGTCGATCCCGCCGCCCGCCAGGTGGGTGTCGGCGAGGCGATGCTCTCCCAGGTCCTCTCGTGGTGCGAACGCCTCGGCCTCGCAGGCCTGGACGCCCCCGCACTTCCTGGCAGTCGTTCTGCCAAATCATTCTTCGAGGACAACGGCTTCCAGGCGCGGCTGCTGGTCATGCACCGCCCGGTCCGCCCCCGAGGAGACGGCCTTTGACCTCGCCTGCTGTGTGCGTGGGAGCCGTGGCGACCTTCGACGCGCAGATCCTCATGGTGAGACGCGGCCACGGCCCGGCGGCGGGGGCGTGGTCGGTGCCGGGCGGGCGGGTGGAGCTGGGGGAGACGCTCGCCGAGGCGGTCGTGCGCGAGCTTCGGGAGGAGACGGGCCTGGCGGGGGTCTGCGAGGGTCTCGTGGGCTGGGTGGAGCGCATAGGGGCCGACGGGCACTACGTGATCTTCGACTTCGCCGTCACCATCGTCGACGACGCCGAACCCGTCGCCGGGGACGACGCCGCCGAGGCGCGCTGGGTTCCCCTGGCCGAGCTGTGCGACCTAGAGCTGGCGGACGGGCTGGCCGAGTTCCTCCACGACCACGGGATCCTGGAGGCGTTCAGCTAGCCCTGCCCGGCGCCCGCCGGCGGGCGGCGAGCGGCGGGGGAGGGGGAGGCAGGGAGACGCCGAGAAGCTGCGCCAAGGCTGGGATCGCCCCGGAGTAGCGGTGAGCCTCCCTCTTCAGCTCGGCGGGGGCCTCGGCGGGCAGGCCGGAGGGGACCACCGAGCTGCGCACCGGCGAGGCCGCAGCCGCTTCGAGCAGCTCCAGCCACTGTCGCGGGCCCGTCGACGCTGACATGGCGGTCCCGGCGGCCGCGGCGAGGCGGGAGGCGAGGTCCGCCTCCAGCCGGCTGGCCGGCTCCGGCGGGTTCGAGGAAAGGCGGAGAGCGCGCGCCACCCTTCCGTTGTCGAGATGGGCGGCGATGTCGGCGGCCCACGCCTGGCGCATCTTGGCGAGCCTGGCCTCGAGCCCCTCGCGGAGGGTCGCCGCCAGGGCGCGGGTCGGCTCGTCTCGGGCCAAGTCCGAGGCGGCGACCAGCGAGCGAAGGTCGCGGAGGGGCACGGCGTCGAGGTCGGCGGCGGCCGCCTCGGCCCTGTCACGCCACTCGGCTGCGCGCAGGCGGGGGAGCAGTCCCTCGGCCATGGCGATCAGCTCGTCGGCGCGCGGCGCGGGGCGTCCCTCGGCGAGGGCCTTCTCCCTCTCCAGGTGCAGCGCCGTCCGCACGGCGGGGATCCCGCCCCTCACCAGCTGCTCTGCCACGGGGCGCTGCTCGGGTGGCAACGACTCGAGGAACTCCTTGCGGTGTGCAGAGCCGGGGTTGAACCGCTTCGCCCGGCCGTGGCGGTCCCGCTCGGCCTGGCGGGGAGCATCCCGGCTTGGCTCGGCCTTGTGCGGCGGTCCTTCCTGGCGGGGCTCGGCCTCTCTGCGAGCGAGGCGGTGTCTGTCGCGATCAGCCCCCGACGTCCGGCGCGCTCCTCCCGGGCGGCGTGCTGTGCCGGCGAGCGACGGTTGCTCCGCTCCTGGTTCGCCGGGCGCGCCCGGGGCGGCCGGTTGGCCGGCGGCCCGGTCGGGGCGGCGCTCGCCGGGGTGCCCGCGGCGATCGTCGCGGTCGCGGCGCCGCTCGCCGGGGCGACGGGGCCCGGCGCGTCCAGCGAGCTGCGTCGTAACCCCGGGAGTGTCCCCGCGGCGCGGGCCGACGACCTCGATGCGCTGGGGCTCGGGCCGCTTGTCGGTCCTCGGCGCGGCGACCGAGACGATCGCGATCCCTTCGAGCTCGAAGTCCGCCTCCGCCCTCAAGACGTCGCCG
>DATGLP010000020.1 GCA_035294085.1 Acidimicrobiales bacterium
GTTCGGCAGCTCGCTCGCGTGACCGAGGTAGAGCCAGCAGCGGTTCCAGATCTGCGAGCGCTCCCGATCGAAGACCGCCTGGCTGCGGAAGGCGTCGCGATGGACGCGGAAGATGCGCGCCTCGAGATCCTCGTCGATGAAGCTCGCCGCCACACCCGTGGCCGCCTGACCTGGAAGCTCGATAACGCTCACGGCGCCTACCCACCTGCGTGCTCGCCGCTCGCCCGCCAGCCGGGCTCGTGCCCACGCTAGCAAAGTCCCCACCCCAGCTTCAAGCTTTACGGGACGATATCTTGCATTCCAAGACGGCTAGTCCATGAAGGCTCCCCCGTTCACGGCGATCGCCTCGCCGGTGACGAAGGCGGCGTCGTCGCTCACGAGGAACGCGACCACTCGGGCCACGTCCTCGGGCGTCTCGAGGCGGCCGAGCGGCGTGTCGGCGACGTAGAGCTCGCGCACCGCGTCGACGGTCGTGGCGCGCAGCTCCGCCTCCCACGCGAGCTCCCGTTCCTGCATGGGCGTCTGGACGTAGCCCGGGCAGACGCTGTTGACGCGGATCTGGTGCTCGGCGAGCTCGAACGCCATCGCCTGGGTGAGCCCCACGACGCCGAACTTCGAGGCGACGTAGTCGGCGAGGAAGGGCACCCGCCCCTGCTTGCCGGCCATCGAGGCGACGTTGACGATCCGCCCGCCGCGGCCGGCCGCCACCATCGAGCGGGCGGCCGCCTGGCTCGAGAGGAACACGCCGCGCAGGTTGACCGCCAGCGTCCGCTCGAGCTCCTCGGGGGTGATGTCGAGGAAGCGCCGCATGCGCGACACTCCGGCGTTCGCCACGAACACCTCGAGCGGGCCGTGCGCCGCCGTGGCCTCGGCGATCACCGTGCGCGCCGCCTCGGCGTCGGTGACGTCGAGGCGGTAGGAGGCGGGAGCGCCACAGCGGGCCGCCGTCGCCGCGGCGGCACCGGCGTCGAGGTCCGTCGGGACGGCGAGGTAGCCGCGGCGGGCCAGCTCGAGCGTGATCGCCGCGCCGATCCCCGACCCGGCGCCGGTCACGAGCGCGAGGCCGCTCACGTCCGGCCCCTTCGCGCCAGACGGTGCGACACGGGCGTGAGCAGCGCCTGCAGCTCGAGGAAGACGGCGTACGCCTCCTCGTAGGCCGGGCACGACTGCGGCGCGATCGGCTCGCCGAGGGACACGAAGCGCCGGCTCGCGTCGTCGGCGCCGAGGGCGCCGGCCCCGATCGCTGCGACGAGCGCGGCGCCGAGCGCCGCGCCGCCGTGGTCCAGGATCGGGACGAGCTCGGTGCCGAGCACGTCGGCGAGGATCTGCTTCCACAGGGAGGACGCGCTGCCCCCGTTGCTCACCCGTGCCTGGCCGAGGGCGACCTGGCGCGCCTCGAAGCACTCGACGTGCTGGCGGAACCCGAAGGCGACGGCCTCGAGGCAGGCACGGAAGAGCTCGCCCCGGCCGTGGCCGAGGTGCAGGCCGACGAAGGCGCCGCGCAGGTCCGGGTCGTGCAGGGGGGACTTCTCGCCGAGGAGGTACGGCAGGCAGATGAGCGGAGCCGGCTCGGCCTGCGACGCCTCGCGGTCGAGCTCGGCGAGACCCACGCCGCCGAAGAGCTGCTGCGCCCAGCGCAGCAGGCTCCCCGAGGTGGCCATGCAGCCGTTCGGGAGCCAGCGACCGCGCAGGGGGTGCGCGTCGAGGTACCAGCGGCGGTCGACGACGGGCTCGTCGCTCACCACGAGGATGTCGCCGGCGCCGCCGAGCTTGACGAGCCAGTCCCCGGCCTCGGCGAGGCCCGCCGCGAAGGCCGCGAGCACGTGGTCGGCGCCGCCGACGTAGATCGCCGTCCCGGCCGCGAGCGAGGTCGCCGCCGCTGCCTCCCGTCCCACCTCCCCGACGGGATCTGCGGGCCGGCGCACGGGTGCGAGCAGCGACGGGTCGAGGCCGGCCGCCTCGAGCACCGGGGCCGCCGGGCTGCCCTCGAGCGTGAAGAGCCCGCTCTCGAGGGCCCAGTTCTCCTCCACGTGCGCCGGCGCGCCGAGGGCGATCGCCAGCCAGTCGTAGGACCCGACGAGGCGGCGCGCCGCGCCGGCCACCTCCGGCTCGTGACGCACGAGCCAGCGCCAGGTGGGCGCGACGGACTGCTGGGACACCACCGAGCCGGTCCTGGCGAGCGCGTCGAAGCCCACCGCCTCGAGCGCCGCCGCCACCTCGGCGATCTCGACGGCGGCACGGGCGTCGTTCTGCAGGATGGCCGGGCGCAGCGCCGAACCCGCCTCGCCGAGGACCACGACCGCCGGAACCATGCCCGAGCAGGCCACCCCCGCGATCTCCCGGGGGTGGACGCCGGCGGCCTCGGCGACGCGTGGCACGAGGCGGCACACGTTGCGCCACCAGCGGTCGGTGCTCGCCTCGGCCCATCCCGCGGCCGGCGAGGCGAGCGGCGACTCCTCGCTCGCGGCGGCGAGCACCCCGGCCTCGGCGTCGAGCAGCGTCGCCTTCGTCGCGGTGGTCCCGAGGTCGACGCCGAGCAGGAGGGACCCCACGGCTAGCCGCCCCGAGCGGCCGCGACGAACCCTGCGGCCCGGGCCGGGTCGACGGGGTTCCAGGTGTAGCCGTCGACCTTCAGCGCGCTCCCGACGATGCAGCCGTCGCAGACCTCGAGGAACCCCGCGATGTTGTCTGCCCGGGCACCGGTGTTGACGAGGACCGGCGTGCCCGCCGGCACCGCCTCGCGCACCTGGGCGAGGGTGGAGAGGGCAGGCTCGGCGCCGGCCATCGGCCCGGAGACGAGGATGGCGTCGGGCAGGCTCGAGACCGCCACCGAGCGCGCCGCCTCCGCCGCCGAGCGCGTGCCGGTGCTCGACGCGAACTCCGGCGTGACGTTCATGAACACGGCGATGCGCCCGGCGTCGAACGCCCGCCGCCGCCGCAGGAGCGACGCAGCGCTCGGGGCCCACAGGCCCATGTCCGACTCGTACACGCCGGTCGCGACCTCGCGCAGGAACGCCGCCTCCGTGGCGATCGCCGCCGCGAGCGCGCACTGCGCGTCCCACAGGTAGTCGACGCCGAACGGGATCGTCTCGGGTCGGCACTCCGCGACCACCCGGGCCATGACCGCCGCAGCCACGAGGTCGGCCTCGAGGACGTAGGGACGGTCGTTCTCGTTGCAGAAGAGCACCGCGTCGAAGCCGGCGTCGACGAGTACCGCCACGTCGCGGCGGACCGCGGCGACGAGCCCCGCGATGCCCTCGTCCGCGTCGTACAGCGGCGTCCCCGGCAGCGCGGGGATGTGCGCCATGGCGATCAGCGGCTTGCGGGTCGAGCCGAAGAGCGCCCGGAAGCGGGCGCCCGGCACGAATCGGTCTCCTCGTGCACGTCCCTGCACGCTATCGCTCGTTTCCATGCGCCACGTCTAGCATGGGGAGGCGTGAGCGTCAACCGGGACCGCGGTCGGCGATGATCGCCGAGCAGCGCCGTCGCGAGATCCTCGGCCGGCTCCGACGCGACGGCTACGTCGAGGCGGGCCGGCTGGCACGCGACCTCGCCGTCGACGCCTCGACGGTGCGGCGCGACCTCGACGCCCTGGCGCGAGCGGGCCTCGTGCAGCGGGCCCACGGCGGCGCCCTCCCCGTGGACGCCGACGGCGCGCTCGAGGTCCCCTACGACGTGAAGCGCACCCGGCGCGTCGCCGAGAAGGCCGCCATCGCCGAGGCGGCCGCGGCGTTGGTCGACGACGGGGCCTCCCTCATCCTCGACAGCGGCTCGACGACGCTCGCGCTCGCGCGAGCGCTCGCCGGCAGGCGCGAGCTCACCGTCGCGACGAACGACCTCCAGATCGCGCTCGAGCTCGCGACCCGCCGCGGCGTGCGCCTCCTCGTCGTCGGGGGGCAGCTCATCGACTCGGTGTTCACCCTCGCCGGACCGCTCGCGCTCGCGGGCGTCGCCGGCCTGCGCGCCGACTGGGCGTTCCTCGGCGCCGACGCGATCGACGCCGAGGCCGGGGTGACCAACCTCAACACCCTCGAGGTACCCCTCAAGCAGGCGATGATCGACGCCGCGGAGCGCTGCGCCGTGCTCGCCGACAGCTCGAAGTTCGGGCGCCGCGCGCTCGCCCCCGTCGCACCGCTCGAGCGCTTCGAGCGGATCCTCACCGACGACGGCCTGCCCGAGGCGGCGCGCCCCGCCTACGGGGCGCGCCTCGTGTGCGTGCCGTCGCGCCCTGACCGCGTCAGATGACCGGCCACTTGCGCCGAACCGGCAGCCCCGAGCGCCGCACGATCGCCTCCCCCGCCCGCTGGGCGGCCTCGTAGAGGGCACCCTCGTCGATCGTCGTCAGCCGGTAGCCGTCGACGACCTTGCGCCCGGCGACGAAGACCGTGTGTACGGAGCGCCCGTCGGCCGAGTAGACGAGCTGGTTCGCCACGTTGAGTAGCGGCGTCCACTCCGGACGGCTGCGCTCGTGCAGCACGAGGTCCGCCTGCTTGCCCGCCTCGAGCGAGCCGATCTCGTGCGCGAGCCGCATCGCCCGCGCCCCGCCGAGCGTCGCCATCTCGAACGCGGTCTCGGCGGGGATCATCCGGGGATCCGTGCGCGCGTCCTTGAAGAGCCCCGCGACGAGGTAGGTGGCACGCAGGAGGTCCGAGTAGTTCGACGCGTTGTTGCCGTCGGTGCCGATCGCCACGTTGATCCCGAGCTCGAGCATCTCCGGGATCTTGCCGATCTGGGTAACGCCGTAGGCGACCTTGAGGGCGGTCGTCGGGCAGTGGGCGACGCTGACCCCGCGCCTCGCCATCAGCGCGAGCTCGGCGTCGTCGACGTGGACGCAGTGGGCCATGACGACGTCCGGCCCGAGGACGCCGAGGCGATCCAGGTGGACCATGGGGCGCTCCCCGAAGGACTCGAGGAAGCCCTTGGGGTCCATCGCCGCTGGCGACATGTGGAAGTTGAGCCCGGTGCCGCGCTCGGTGGCGAGCCCGCGCGCCGCGCGCCAGAGCTCGTCGCTGCAGGTCGTGTGGCCCACGACCATCGACCAGGCCTCGACGAGCTCTCGGTCCCCCGCAGCGAAGCGCTCGAGGTCGGACTCGAGGTGCGCGATCGCCTCGCGCGTCGTCTGACGGTAGACGGCGGGCTCCGGCGGGAGGTCCCAGATCCACCGTCCGACGCGCCCTCGGATCCCCGTCTCGCGCAGGGCCTCGACCACGGCGTCGACGAAGCGGATCGTGCCCGCCTCGATGAACGACGTCGTCCCGGAGCGCAGCATCTCCGCCGCAGCGAGCTGGGCCGACAGCCGCTCGTCCTCCTCGGTGTAGCTCGCGTACAGCGGGCACAGCCAGGTGAAGACGTTCTCCTCGAAGGGCGTGTCGTCGGGGACGAACCCGCGGGTGAGCGGCTCGCCCGTGACGTGGATGTGGGTGTTCACGAGTCCCGGGGTGACGACGAAGCGAGAGCCGTCGATCACCTCTCGCGCACGGAACGCCCGGGCGAGCTCGGCGCTCTTGCCGACGGCGGCGATGCGGTCGCCGGCGATGGCGACGGCGCCGTCCTCGAGCACCTCGCGCCGCTCGTCCATCGTCACGACGAGCGCGCCGGTGACGAGGACGTCCACCTCCGTCGCGCCCTGCCCTGCCTCGCCGCTCGCGCGGCCAGCGTCTCCGATCCGTTCCACCTCAGCCTCCCTTGCGTGCGAGGAGCACCGACGTCGGCGGCAGCGGGGCGGCGACCCGGAGCGCGCCCAGCCCCGCGTCCTCGGCCCAGGCCCGCGCCTGCGACCAGGTGAAGGCGCGACCCTGGCGCGTGTTCGCCGTCATCGTCACCCCCAGCAGCTGCGCCTGGGCCGGGCCCCGGCCGTCCTCGTCGACCGGGTAGTCCGCGAGCAGCAGCTCGCCCCCTGGGCAGAGGGCGCGGGCTGCCCTGGCGACGAGGCGGCGCGCCCCGGCCTCGCCCTCGGCGCGGCAGACGTGGGCCAGCACCACGACGTCGAACGCGTCCGCCTCGAGGCCGACCTCGAAGTAGCTGCCCTCGAGGATCGACGCCCGAGCCTGCAGGCCCGCCGCGGCGAGCTTCTCGGCAGCGACCTCGGCGACCGGGGGGAGGTCGTTCACGACGGCGGTGGCGCCCGGCCACGCCTCGAGGAGCGCGATGGTCCACGGCGCCCCGCCGGCACCGAGGTCGAGGATCCGTGCGGCCGTGCGCGCCGGCCGCAGGTCCAGCTCGCGCACCGTGGCACGCGCCGCGGCGAGCTGGGCCGGGAAGGTGGCTCGCACGAGCTCGGCGTGGAACGAGCCGTCCGCGCCGACGTCGCGCGGCGGCGGCGCGCCGCGCACGGTCGCGGCGAGCGCCGGCCAGTTCTCGAGCGGTCCCGGCGAGGTGCGCAGGAGGGCGCCGAGGTAGCCCGGGCCGGGGACTAGGTACGCGGCCGCCGTCGGCGTGAGCGCGTAGCGCTCCCCGTCGCGCTCCAGGACTCCCGCCGCGACGAGGCCGTCGAGCAGCGAGGCCAGGCGACCCTCGTGCGCGCCGCAGCGCCGAGCCAGCACGGCGGGGCAGGCCGGGCCGTCGGCGAGGGCCGCGAAGACCCCGAGCTCGTCGCCGGCCACGACGCTGAAGTAGGCGGTCAGCCCCTGGATCAGGCGCCAGATCGGAGCCGGGGAGGCGGCGTCGAGCGGCCCGGTCGGGCTCGCACCCGCCGTCACGGGAGGAGGAGGATCTTCCCCGCTGCCTCGCCGGACTCCATCCGGCGCTGGGCGTCGGCCGCCTGCGCGAGCGGGAAGGTGCTGTCGATCACCGGCACGAACCCGGCGCCCCAGTAGAAGGCCAGCATGTCAGCGAACTCGGTGGCGCGGTAGGGGTCGACGCCGAGGAGGGAGATGCCGAAGTGGTAGGCGTAGGGCAGGTTGAAGGTCGCCAGCTCCCCGGTCGTCGTGCCGCAGAACGCGAGGCGTCCCCTCGGCCGCAGCGCCTCGATCGTGGCCTGGAAGAGGGCGGGCCCCACGTGGTCGAGGGCGATGTCGGCGCCGCGTCCCTCGGTCGCCTCGCGACACGCCGCCACGACGTCGCCGGTGCGGTTGTTGACGACGACGTCCGCGCCGAGCTCGCGCGCCAGCTCGAGCTTGCGCTCGGAGGTCGCGCTGGCGACGACGCGCGCCCCGAGCCGCTTCGCGAGCTGGATCGCGGCGATCGTGACGCCGCTCCCCGCGCCGTGGACGAGGAGGGTCTCGCCCGCCTGGAGGCGCCCGACGGTGACGAGGGCGTGCCAGGCCGTCGAGAACACCGTCGGGATCGTCGCCGCCTCCTCGGCGCTGACGCCCTCGGGCAGCGCGAACGCGTGGTCTGCCGGGACCGAGCACAGCTCGGCGTAGCCGCCCGGGACGGTACCTCCGACGACCCGCACGTTCGGGCACAGACCGTCGTCGCCCTCCTTGCAGGCCGGGCAGGTGCCGCACTGGAGCGCCGGGTTGACGACGACCCGCTCCCCGACGCGCCCTCCGGCGAGCTCGCCGGCCGCCACGATCGTGCCGGCCACGTCCATGCCGGCGATGTGCGGGAGCCGGAAGCCCGGCAGCAGCGGTGGGCCCTGCCGCTGCAGGACGTCGAGGCGGTTCAGGGCGGCCGCCTCGACGCGCACGAGGACGTCGCCCGGCCCGAGGGCCGGGTCCTCGACGTCCTCGTAGGCCAGCACGTCCACGCCACCGAAGGCGTGCTGGACGACGGCCTTCAACGCCCGCTCCCCCCGGCCCGCCCGGTGCCGCGGGCACGAACCGGCGCCCGGTCGGCGCGGCGACATCTCATTGCTCGTGAAGGATACTCACCATCCGAGACACTCGGCGAGGCCACGCAGGTCGCGCCGGGCCCGACGTGAGCACGGGAGCTGGCCGATGGAGACGGAGAACGACCCGGCCCTCGCCACGCTCGTGGCGACGACGGCCGCGCTCGCCGCGCGCGAGCTCAGCGCCCGCGAGCTCCTCGCGAGCGTCCTCGCTCGCATCGAGCGGCACAACCCCGCGCTGAACGCGGTCGTGACCCTCGACGCAGCGGGCGCGGCGCGCGCCGCTGCCGACGCCGACGCGAGGCGTGCTCGCGGCGAGCGCTGCCGCCCGCTCGAGGGCATCCCGATGACCGTGAAGGACGCGATCGAGACGGCCGGCCTGCGATCGACCAGCGGCGCCGTGCAGCTCGCCGACCACCTCCCCCGGGAGGACGCGCCCGCCGTCGCCCGGCTGCGGGAGGCGGGAGCGATCATCCTCGGCAAGACGAACGTGCCCGCGTTCGCCACCGACTCGCAGACCTACAACGACCTGTTCGGCGTGACCGTGAACCCCTTCGACCCCGGCCGCACCAGCGGGGGCTCCTCGGGCGGCGCCGCCGTGGCGACCGCCACCGGGATGACCGTGATGGAGCTCGGCACCGACATGCTCGGCTCGATCCGGATCCCGTCCGCGTTCTGCGGCGTCTACGGCCTGAAGCCCACCTGGGGGGTCGTGCCCCAGCTCGGCTACCTGCGCGACGCGTCGGGCGGCACGACTCGCGACCTCGACATCAACGTCTTCGGTCCGCTCGCCCGCGGGCCGAGGGACCTCGAGGTCCTGCTCCAGGTGCTCGCCGGCCGGCGCGAGCTGCGACCGCCGCGAGCGGCGCGTCGTCTCGAGGAGTACCGGGTCGGCGTCTGGCTCGCCGACCCCGACTTCCCCGTCGACCAGGAGGTCCTCGACGTCCTCGGCGCCGCCGTACGCGCCCTCGAGGGCGCCGGGGTGCGCCTCGAGGAGGTCCGGCCCTGCCTGCTCGCCGAGGCGACCGAGGTGCTCTTCCGCATCGTCCCTCCCATCGGCTTCGACCCGGGCCGCCTGCCGCTCGCGGACGCCCTGCGGCGGCAGGAGGGGCTGAAGGCCGGCTGGGCACGCCTGTTCGAGACGGTCGACGTCGTGCTCTGTCCGGTCGCCCCCACCGTCGCCTTCCCCCACGACCACACCCCGGACCGCCGCCAGCGCGCCACGATCGTCAACGGCGCGGCACGGCCCTACTTCGAGGGCCTTGCCTGGACGGGTGGCACGGGCGTCGCGCACCTCCCGGTCGTGGCCGCGCCGGCCGGACTGTCGAGGTCGGGCCTGCCCGTCGGCGTCCAGGTGGTGGCGCCGATCGGCGGCGACCTGGGGGCGATCCGCTTCGCCGAGCTCCTCGCCGAGGTCTGCGGCGGCTACGTCGTGCCGCCGATGTGCCGCTGAGCCGACCGGCGCGGTCGCGTCAGTCGGCCGGGACCTCTGCCGGTGCTCGACGGGCGCCCCAGGTGACGGTGATGCCCTCGCCCCGCATGGCGCGCACGAACCACCACACCGACACCGCGACGCCCAGCACGAGGAGCCCCCAGGTGACGGCGGCTCGCTCGAGGACGAACGCCCGCAGCGACGACGTGAACAGGAGGAGCGCGACGGCTCCGGCGTTCGCGAGGAGTACGACGGACCAGAGGAACGAGATGTGGATGAAGAAGCGCCGCACGCCGGCGCGGGCGACGAGCAGCGGGTCGAGGGGGCAGAAGTCCTGCGCCAGGCGCTGCGCGAGCGGCCGCTTGGCGAGCGCCGAGGCGAGGAAGGCGAGCGCCACGATGCCGGTCCCCGCGGCGGGCTGGAGGAAGTAGAGGAGGGCGCTCCCGGTCACGTAGGCGACCGCCGTGCGGACGAGCAGGGCCGCCAGGCCGAAGACGAGGAGGCCCGACACGGGCTCCCGCCGCTTCAGGCGGCGCACCATCGCCGCCGCCGACCAGGCCAGGGCGGCGACGATCGCACCGCGGTAGCCGGCGAGCGAGAGCACCCCGTAGAACACCGCGAAGGGCCCGAGGACACCCTCGAGGAGCATCGGCACCGCGTGGCGAGCGAACGACCTGATCGAGGGCATGGCGAGCACCACCTCGCCCACGTGGTGGGCGCGCACGGCGGCAGGCGCCAGACGGCGGAGGATGACGCGGGCGATGCGAACGAGGCTAGCGGCGAACGCGCCGGGGCGGACGTCGCCCTCGCTCACCGGCCGGGACGGACGCGCGCCGTCGGTGCGCGCGGGTCCGCCGGCGCTGCCCAGGCACGCGTGAAGGCACGCTCGCCGGCACGGCAGCCGAGGACGTAGGCGGGCACCGAGATGGCGAGCGCCGCGCAGTCGGCGCGCGGTCGGATCGGCGCGTGCCGGACCGTGCGCAGCTCGGCGAGCATCTCGCCGGCGAACAGCCCGTCGCGTCGGCTCGGACGCGCGGGCGTGGCGGTGCCGAGCCCGACGACGAGCAGCGGACCTGCACCCGCGAGCGCCAGCGCGAGGGCGAGACCACGGCGCGACCCGGTGCGCCCGTTCGCGGACGATCCCCTGCGCCGGACCACGCGCGACCCCTACCCTGGCGCGCCCGCGCGAAACGGGGCGAGCCGTACTGTTCTCCCGGCCCTCGTGCGGCACCACCAGGCGCCGGCGCGCTCGCGCCCCGGGGGCGGGACGCACCTCGCCGGCGAGCTGCCGCGCAGGGCCAGCCGCGCCGACCGGCGCCGGGGCCGACGGGCCGCTCCGCCCTGCCACCGCGCCCCTCGGTACACTCCGGCATGCCCGGCCCGGAGCTGACCCACCTCGACGCGGCGGGCAACGCCCGGATGGTCGACGTCACCGCGAAGCGGCCGACGCGCCGACGTGCCGTCGCCCGCGCGCTGCTGCGGATGTCGCCCGACACGGCGCGCCGGGTACTGGGCGGCGAGCTCCCGACCGGAGACGTCCTCGGCGCAGCGCGCACGGCCGCGGTGCTCGCCGCCAAGCGGACCGACGAGCTCGTCCCGCTCTGCCACCCCCTCCTGCTGGGCGAGGTCGCGGTCGAGTTCGGCCCCGCCGAGCACGGCGTCGGGATCGAGGCCGCGGTCGACGCCTTGGACCGCACGGGCGTCGAGATGGAGGCGCTCACCGCCTGCGCCGTCGCCGCCCTCACCGTCTACCAGGCGTGCCGCCACCTCGACGACACCCTCGTCCTCGACGACCTCGCCGTCTGGCACAAGACCGGCGGTCGGAGCGGCGCGTGGCTGCGGCGGGCGGACGGAACGGTCGCTCGTGACGGCCAGCCGGGCTGCGCCGACCCGGCCGACGCGACCGCCACCGAGGGTTGAGCCGGAACGCCGGGCAAGCACTGATTGCTGCACGGCAGCTACGATTGCGTAAATGGGGCGCCACCGCCGGCGGCGCTTGCGAACCGCCGCAGCGATCGCCGTCCTCGCGGCGTCGCCCGCGCTCGGACCGGCAGCGAACGCGTCCGCCCGTCGAGGAGTCGCCGAGGTCGCCTACGCGGGCTCCCTCACCCTGCTCAACGAGCGGGTGCTCGGACCCGCCTTCTCCCGCGCCACGGGCTACGGCTACGAGGGTCGCGGCGCGGGAGCCGACGCGCTCGCGGCCGAGATCGCCGCCGGCGCCATCAGCGCCAACGTCTTCGAGAGCGTCGGCCCGGGCCCCATCGTCTCGCTCGAGCCCCGTCTGACGCGCTGGCTCGTCCGCTTCGCCTCCTGCCCCCTCGTCCTCGCCTACAACCCGGCGAGCCCGTTCGCCACCCGGCTCGCGGCGATCGCGCGCGGTCGCGGGACGCTCCGTCAGCTCCTCGTCCTCCTCGCGTCGCCCTCCTTCCGGCTGGGCCGGACCGACCCGAACGTCGATCCGCAGGGAGCGGCCTTCGTCGAGATGCTCGAGCTCGCGCAGCGGCGCGCCGGCCTCGAGGGCGGCATCGTCCGGAGGATCCTGCGTGCGCCGGCTCCCGGCTCGGGCGACTCCGCCGAGATCTTCGACGAGGTGGGCCTCGAGGCCCGGCTCCAGGCAGGTCAGCTCGACGCCGCGAGCGCCTACCTGCCCGAGGCGCGCGCGCTGCACCTGCCGTACGTGCCGCTGCCGACCGAGGTCAACCTCGGGGACCCGAGGCTCGCCTCGCTGTACTCGACCGCCTCGCTCCGGCTCGCGGACGGGGCGGTCGTCCACGGCCAGCCCATCAGCCTCGACGTGACGGTCATCGGCCGCCCCGCCGCGCCGGCCGCGGCCGCGTTCGTGGCCTACCTCCTGTCGAACGCCGGGCGACGAGCCGTGCGATCCTTCGGCTACACGCTGACGCGCCCCGTGGTCGTCGGGCCCGTGCGCGCCGTCCCGGCGGTGGTACGCCGTGCGCTCGCCCGCTGAGGCGGCGCTCGGCGCGCCGGCGCGGCGCGAGCGCCTCGACCACCTGCAGGCGACGGCGGGGGCGCTCGCGGCCATCGTGGTGTGGGTCGTCCTCGTCGGCCCGATCCTCACCCTCCTCGGCGAGCTGTCGCCTGCAGCCATCGGCCGAGCGCTCAGCGCCCCGGGCGCGCTGACCCCCCTCGTCGTCTCGCTCGAGTCGGGCGCCCTCACCCTCGCGGTGCTCGTCGGGCTCGGCACGCCGCTCGCCTTCCTCCTCGCTCGGGGACGCCTCCCCTTCGCCCGCGTGCTCGAGACCGGCGTCCTCGCACTGCTGCTGCTGCCACCCCTCGTCATCGGCTTGCTGCTCGTCTTCATGCTCGGCCCGGCGACGCCCGCCGGGCACGCCCTCGCCCGGGTGCACCTCAGCGCGACGAACACCTTCCTCGCCCTCGTCGTCGCCCAGGTGTACGAGTCCGCGCCCTACTACGTGCTCGGCGCGCAGGCAGCCTTCCGTGCCGCCGACCGCCGCCTCGAGGAGCAGGCGGCGCTGCTCGGCGACCCTCCCTGGCGCGTCCTCGCCCGGGTCACCCTCCCGCTCGCCGCGCCCGGCCTGGCGGCGGCCCTCGCCTTCGCCTGGGCCCGCGCCATGGGCGCCTTCGGCGCCGTCGTCATCGTCGCCTACCACCCCTTCGGCCTGCCCCTGCAGATCTGGACGACCCTCCAGGAGACCGGGCTCGCCTCCGCGCTCCCCTTCGCGCTCGTGCTCCTCGTCGTCGCGCTCCCCCTGCCGATCGCCGCCTACGCCTACAGCGCCCGTGCTCGAGGCCGACTTCACCGTTGAGCGCCGAGACTTCGCGGTCTCGGTCGCGCTGCGCGTCGCACCGGGCGAGCGTCTGGCGCTGTTCGGGCCCTCGGGCGCCGGCAAGACGACCGTGCTCGAGACCATCGCCGGGCTCGTGCACCCCCGGCGCGGCCGCGTGTCGCTCGGCGGTCGCCTCCTCGCCACGACCGAGCCCGCGCGCAGCGTGCCGACCTGGCGGCGACGCATCGGCCTCCTGCGCCACGACCCCGCGCTCTTCCCACACCTCAGCGTCGCTGCCAACCTCGCCTACGGCGCGGCCGATCGCTCCAGCGTCGCCGCGCTCGCGTCCCGCCTCCGCATCGGCGAGCTCCTCGCCGCCTCGCCGCTCGCCCTCTCTGCCGGCCAGCGCCGCCGCGTCGCGCTCGCTCGCCTCCTCGCCGCGGCGCCAGCGGCGCTCGCGCTCGACGAGCCCTACGACGGGCTCGACGAGGAGGCGAAGCGCGTCGTCTCCGAGGTGATCCTCGAAGCCGCCGCCGAGCGGCAGCTGCCGACGCTCGTCGCCGCGCACGACCTCGCCGAGGCGCAGTTCGTGGCCGATCGGGTCGCCGTCATCGACCGTGGGCAGGTGCTCCAGGTCGACGAGCCGGCCGCCCTCGTGCGTGCCCCGGCGACGCGCCGCGTCGCCGCCCTCGTCGGCTACCGATCCTTCGCACCGCTCGCGGGCGGGGGGTGCTTCCTCGCCGTCCACCCCGACCTCGTCCTCCTCGGCCACCACCCCGAGCGTGGGCCGACCCTCATCGGCGAGCTGCGGTCCCTGCGACCGTCCGGCGCGCGCTTCGAGCTCGCCGTCGCCGTGCACGGGACGGCGGTGACCCTGCGCGTCGACGAGCCCCCTGCCGGGAACGAAATCCGCTTCACGCCGATCGCCCCCCCTGTCTACGGGGAGGATGGGAGGCTGCTCGCCTCCGAGGCGGTGCCGTCGTGAGCCCCTCCCGTCCGACGGGTCGCACCGGCCTCGCATCCGGCGAGCCCCTGCGCGGCGCCGTCGCGGGCCGCACGGCAGAGGCGGCGAGCGCGCCCGGGCGCGTCCGAGCCGCCGGCCGCCTCGGGCGCGCCGTGACGCCCGGTGCCCACCCGATCGCGCCGGCACTCCGGCGAGCCGCGCAGGACGGCCGACCGCCTCCTCGGCGCGCGCGGCGCGCTCGCACGGCCTGGGAGCCACGCAGCGGCTCGCGCACCGCCACGACCACGGCAGGAGCGACGCCCTCGTGAGCGAGGGCCCGAGCCAGGCTGGCCGCGAGCGGCGCGACGCCGGGCAGCGGCTGCGCGAGGCTCGCTGCGCTCGCTCGCTGTCCCAGCGCCAGCTCGCCTCCCTCGCCGGCATCACGCGGCAGGCCGTCGCGGCGATCGAGCGCGGGAGCGCGGACCCCTCGCTGCGCAGCGCGCTGCGCCTCGCGCAGGCGCTCGGCGCCAGCGTGGAGGAGCTCTTCGGCGAGCGCGCCGCGCCGGCGGCCGTCTCGGTCGTCCCCCTCGAGGAGCTCGGCGAGCGGGGGGCACGCGTCGGGCTCGCTTCCGTCGGCGGTGCGCTCCTCGCGGCACCCCTCGACGGCGCCACCGGGCGCGCCGTCGGGTTCGCGCCCGCCGACGGCCTCCTCGCCGAGGAGCCGGCGCGGGTCCACCCGCTCGGGCCGCCCCAGCCGACCGTCGTCGTGGCGGGCTGTGACCCTGCCCTCGCCCTGCTCGCCACGCCGCTCGCCCGGCGCGATCCGCCGCTCGGCCTGCTGTGGTGGGCGTGCGGGAGCGGGCGCGCCCTCGAGCTGCTCGCCGCCGGGCACGTCCACGCCGCTGGGATCCACCGGCGCGACCCGGACGGGCGCGGCTACAACACGAGCGCTCCCGACGCCTACCTCGGCAGCGCCTGGCGCGCCTACGGCTTCACCACCTGGCGCCAGGGCATCGTGCTCGGCGAGCGAGCCGGGAGCGACATCGCCGACCTCGGGGACGTCGCGCGCCGGCGGCTGCGCCTCGCGAACCGCGAGCCCGGCTCCGAGGCGCGCGCCGTCCTCGAGCGCGAGCGCGAGGCGCTCCGGATCGAGCCGAGCGCGCTCCCCGGCTACGAGACGCACGTCGCCGGCCACCTCGAGGTCGCCGCCGCGATCGCCGCCGGCCTGGCCGACGCCGGCGTCGCGCACGAGCCCGCCGCCCTCGCCTACGGCCTGCGCTTCCTCCCCCGGACCGAGGAGCGCTTCGACCTCGTGGTGCGCGACGACGGCCCGTCCTCGCCCGAGCGGATCGCCCTCGCCGAGGTCCTCGCCTCCGCGTGGCTACGCGCCCAGCTCGCCCAGCTGCCCGGCTACGGCACGACCGACCTCGGCGTGGCGCGCCACGGTCGGTCGGCCGACGGCGCGTCGTGAGCGCTGCGCCCCCTCGGGGGGATCGCCCCGTGCCCGGCGTCGCTGGGATGCTCCTCACCGGCGGCTCGAGCCGGCGGATGGGCTTCGACAAGGCGAGCCTCCCGCTCGCAGGATCGACCCTCGGGGAGGAGCTCGCGGCGCGCCTCGCCGCCGTCGTGGCCGTCGCCCTCGAGGTCGGGCCGGGACGGACCGCCCTGCCGCACGTGCTCGAGGAGCCGGCGGGGTCGGGTCCCCTCGCGGCGATCGTCGCCGGGGCTCGTGCGCTGCGCGCCGCCGGACACGACGGGCCGGTGCTCGTCCTCGCCTGCGACCTGCCGAGGGTCCCCGTCGCGTTCCTCCGGTTCCTCGCGACCTGGCCCGGACAGGGCAGCGCTGCCCCGCTCGTCGGGGGTCGGGTGCAGCCGCTGTGCGCCCGCTGGAGCAGGACTGCCCTCGACGAGGCCGCCGCGTCGCTCGCGCACGGCGAGCGGTCGCTGCGCCGGTTCAGCGCCGATGCACGCGTCGAGCGGCTCGGCGCGCCGTGCTGGGGCGGCATCGCGGCAGAGCTGGACCTGTGCGACGCCGACGAGCCGGCGGACCTGCGGCGCCTCGGGCTCGAGTTGCCCCCCGGTGCCTGAGGCGGGGCCGGCGCACCTCCCCCGCTACGATCGGCCCGGTGGACCCCCCGCGCGGCCTCGACGACTGGGTCGCCATCGGAGCCGATCCGCTCCCGCTCGCCGACGCGCTCGCCTGGGCGGTGACCGCACGCTGCGGCGCGCTCGTGAGCTTCAGCGGGACCGTGCGCGACCACTCCGAGGGACGGCCGGGCGTCGTCCGTCTCGACTACGAGTGCTACCCGGGCGCCGCCGAACGGGCGCTCGCCGACGTCGCTCGCTCGGCGCGTGCGCGCTGGCCGGAGCTGGGCCGGCTCGTCCTGCTCCACCGAACCGGCACGCTCGCCCCTGAGGAGATCGCCGTCGTCGTCGTCGCCACCGCGCCCTCGCGCGACGTGGCCTTCGCCGCCGCCCGCTACCTCATCGACACCGTGAAGGCGGCCGTGCCGATCTGGAAGCGCGAGACCTGGGCGAACGGGGAAGCCTGGGCGCTCGGCGCGCAGCGCCTCCGGGCCCCCGACGCGCGACCGGAGGCACGCGGTGGCTGCGAGGGGATCGCGCCGTGATCCCCCTCGAGGAGGCGCGCGCCTTCGTCGTCGGGCGCCAGGCCCCGCTCGGGCCGACCAAGCGCACCAGGGCCGACGCGCTCGGCTGCGTGCTGGCGAGCGCGGTCGTCGCCGGCGAGGCGGTGCCGCCCTTCGCGAACGCGGCGATGGACGGCTACGCCGTGCGCGCCGCGGACTGCCGGCAGGCGCCCACCCGGCTCGAGGTGGTCGCGGCGGTCATGGCAGGCGACGCGCCAGGGCGGCCACTCGGTCCGGGCCAGGCCGCGCGCATCATGACCGGTGCGCCGATCCCGCCGGGGGCGGACGCCGTGTGCGTCCTCGAGGCGAGCCACCTGGCGTCGCCCAGCGGGGACGTGGTCGTCCTGGAGGAGCCCGTGGAGCCGGGGGACAACGTCCGCCAGCCCGGGGAGGACCTGCGCTCGGGAGAGGTGCTCTTTCGCCCCGGCACCGTCCTCGGCCCCGCCCACCTCGGCGTGCTGGCCGGCCTCGGCATCGAGGCGCTCGAGGTCCACCCCCGCCCGAAGGTGGGCGTGCTCGCCACCGGGAGCGAGCTCGTGGCCGGTGCCGGCCCGCTGCCGCCGGGGAAGATCCGCGACGCCAACCGACCCGCCCTCCTCGCCCTCCTCGCGCGCGCCGGCTTCGACCCGGTCGACCTCGGCATCGTGCACGACGACGAGACCGCGATCGCCGCCGCGCTCGAACGGGCAGCGGAGTGCGACGCCGTCCTCGCCACGGGCGGGGCGAGCCACGGCGACCGCGACGTCCTCCACGACGTGCTCGCGAAGATGGCGAGCGGCGCGTGCCGCTCGATGGAGGTGTCGATCAAGCCCGCCAAGCCCTTCGTCTACGGGGAGATCGGGCCGCGCGCGACCCCCGTCTTCGGCCTCCCGGGGAACCCGGTCTCCGCGCTCGTCTCCTTCGAGCTCCTCGCGCGGCCCGCGCTGCGGGCGATGGCGGGCGAGCGCTCGATCGAGCCGCCCCTCCTCGAGGCGCGCGCGGCGGAGGCCTTCCGCCGGCGCCCCGACGGCCGGACGCACTTCCTGCGCGCGGTGGCCGGCGTCGACGGACGCGGCAGGCTGGAGGTCCGCTCGGCCGGCGGCCAGGGCTCCCACCAGCTCAGCGCCCTGGCGCGAGCCAACGCCCTCGTCGTGCTGCCCGACGGCGAGGGGCCGGGGCCGGGAGAGGCGGTGCGCGTCCTGCTGCTCGATCCCGACCGCCTCGAGGTGCTCGGTCCGTGAAGGCCGCGCTCACCCCGCAGCGAGTCCTCCTTCGCCGCGACCCGCCCGCTCGCCGGTCAGGCCGCGGCACCGGGCCCCTCGTCGACCGCTTCGGCAGGCTCCACACCGACCTGCGACTCTCGGTCACCGACCGATGCAACCTGCGCTGCTCCTACTGCATGCCCGCCGAGGGGGTGCGCTTCCTCCCCGCCGCCGAGCTGCTCAGCTTCGACGAGATCGAGCGGATCGCGCGCGTCGCGCGCGATCTCGGGATCACCGCGGTCCGCCTCACCGGGGGCGAGCCCCTCGTGCGCGCGGGACTGGCCGACCTCGTCGCGCGCCTCGCGTCCCTCGGCTTCGAGGACCTCGCGCTCACGACGAACGGCATGCGCCTCGCCGCGCTCGCCCGCCCCCTCGCGACGGCCGGCCTGCGGCGGGTCAACGTGAGCTGCGACTCGCTGCGCGAGGACCGCTTCGCGGCGATCCGGCGGGGGGGCCGGCTCTCGTCGGTGCTCGAGGCGATGGATGCCGCTGAGGCGGCGGGCCTCGCGCCGATCAAGGTGAACGTCGTCCTCGTCGCCGGCGTCAACGACGACGAGGTGCTCGACTTCGCCGCCTTCGCCCGCGAGGCGGGGCGGGTCGTCCGGTTCATCGAGTTCATGCCGCTCGACGCCGACCGGCGCTGGGACCGCCGCCTCGTCGTGCCCTCCGACGAGGTCGTCGCGCGCATCGACGAGCGCTGGCCGCTCGAGGCGGTCGAGGCCCCGGGCGAGCCCGCGCCCGCCGCGCGCTACCGCTTCGCCGACGGCTGCGGCGAGATCGGCGTCGTCGCCAGCGTGACCCGCCCGTTCTGCGGGACCTGCGACCGCCTGCGCGTCACCGCCGAGGGCGCGCTGCGCAACTGCCTGTTCTCCGACGACGAGCTCTCGCTGCGCGACGTGCTGCGCCGGGGTGGGTCCGACGACGAGCTCGCCGCGCTGTTCCACGCCTCGGTCGGCGCGAAGCGCGCCGGTCACGGGATCGGCGACCCGACCTTCAGCCCGCCCCGGCGATCGATGTCGATGATCGGCGGCTGACGTTGCCACACCTGCGGCTGTTCGGTCCGGCGCGCGAGGCCGCCGGCAGCCCCGGCGCCGAGGTGCCCGGGTCCACGCCCGAGGAGGTCCTCGCCGCCGCCGTCGAGCGCTTCGGCCCCGCCTTCGCGCAGGTGCTCGAGACGAGCGCCCTCTGGGTGAACGGCGAGCCCGCGCTGCCCTCGCAGCCGCTCGGCGCGTCCGACGAGCTCGCCGTGCTGCCGCCGGTCTCCGGAGGCTGCGCCGACGAGGCGCCCGCGCGCCCGGCCCTCGGCTCCCGGCTCGAGGCGAAGATCCTGACGGTGTCGAGCGCGGGGAGCGAGGGGCGGCGAGCGGACACCGCCGGCCCCGCGCTCGCCGAGGCGCTCGAGCGCGCCGGCTTTCGCGTCCTCGAGCGGCGCGTCGTCGGCGACGGGGTGGAGCCGGTCTCCTCGGCACTGCGGGAGATGGCGTCGGGCTTCGCGGGGCTCGTCGTGTCGACGGGGGGCACGGGCTTCGGGCCGCTCGACCTCACGCCCGAGGCGACCCGGCGCGTCCTCGAGCGCGAGGCGCCCGGCCTCGCCGAAGCCGCGCGAGCCGCGAGCCCGCTCGGGCGCCTGAGCCGCGGCCTCGCTGGGACCGTCGGCGCCTGCCTCGTCCTCAACCTCCCCGGGTCGGCGAGGGGAGCGGTCGAGTCGCTCGAGGCCGTGCTCGACGTCCTGCCGCACGCGCTCGCCCTCCTCGCCGGCGAGCAGCCCCACTGAGCCCGCGTCCGGACCGTCGCCGGCACGACCCGGTCCGGGACGCGCCGTGGGCGCCTAGACTCGGCGTGTGGCGCTGCCAGCCTTCCCGCGCTGGGTGAACGACGCGGCGGCGCGCACGGTGGCAGTCGGCGTCGTCGTGATGGCCGCCCTCGCGGCGACGCTCCCGGCACTGTGGCTCGCGGTCCCGCTCGCGTACGGCTTCGCCGCACGCGTCCTCGCCGGCCCGCGGCTCAGCCCCCTCGCACTGCTGGCGACGAGGGTCGTGGCGCCCCGGCTGGGCCGGCACGCCAAGCTGCACCCCGGCCCGCCCAAGCGCTTCGCCCAGGCCATCGGGTGCACCTTCTCGAGCTCGGCGCTCGCCCTCTGGCTCGCCGGCGAGCCGGTCGCGGCGCGCGCGCTGCTCGGTGCGCTCGCCGTCCCGGCGCTCCTCGAGGCGGCGATCGGCTACTGCGTCGGGTGCCAGCTCTTCGGCCTCGCCATGCGCCTCGGGCTCGTGCCGCCCGCCGTGTGCCTCGAGTGCGCCGACCTCTCCCGGCGCGCCGGCGCGTCCGTGGCTGGCTAGGCGTCCCGGCCTCGACGGCGGGACTGGGCGCTACCATGCGCCGAGGACCCTCCCCGAAGCGAGGTGTGCATGGCCCCCAGCACTGCGCCGGTACGGACGGTCGCCCTCGTCGGCCACACCGGCGTGGGCAAGACGACCCTCGCCGACGCGCTGCTGCTCGCCACCGCCACGGCCGCGCGCGTCGGGCGCGTCGAGGACGGCACGGCGACCTGCGACTTCGAGCCGGAGGAGCTGAAGCGGCGCTTCTCCGTCTCGCTCGCCCTCGCGCCCTACGTCCTCGAGGGCGAGAAGGTCAACGTGATCGACACGCCCGGCTTCCCCGACTTCCTCCCCGAGGCCGAGCGGGCCCTCGCCGTCGCCGACCTGGCGGTCGTCGTCGTGAGCGCCGTCGACGGGGTCCAGGTCCAGACGGAGGTGGTCTGGCGGGCGGCGGAGGCCCTCGGCGTCCCGCGGATGGTCTTCGTCAACAAGCTCGACCGCGAGCACGCGGACTTCTCCCGCGTCCTCGACCAGCTGCGCGAGGTCTTCGGCGCGGGCGTCGCGCCGCTCGAGCTGCCGATCGGCGAGGAGGCCTCCTTCCGCGGGATCGCCGACCTGCTCGCTGACGAGGCCATCTGCTACGAGGGCGGGGCGCCCCGGCGCGGCCCGATCCCCGAGGAGATCGCCGAGCTCGAGCACCGGGTGCGCGACAGCCTCGTCGAGGGCATCGTCGTCGCCGACGACGAGCTCATGGAACGCTACCTGGAGGGCGACACGCCCTCCATGGCAGAGCTCGAGGCGACCCTCGCGACCGGCGTCGCGGCCTGCTCGGTCTTCCCCGTCGTGTGCGGCTCGGCCACGACGAACGTCGCGATCGACCGGCTGGCCGCCTTCATCCGCGAGATCGCGCCGAGCCGGCCCGTGCGCGTGCGGGCCGGGGACCGGTCGGTGGAGGTGGCTCGAGACCCGAGCGGCGAGCCGCTGGCGCGGGTGTTCAAGACGATCATCGATCCCTTCGTCGGGCGCATCTCGCTGCTCCAGGTGATCTCCGGGACGCTGCGGCCCGACACGGTGCTCGTCAACAGCCGCACGAAGTCCGAGGAGCGCCTGCACGCGCTGCAGATGATGCGGGGCAAGGAGACCTACGCCCTGGGCGAGGCACCCGCTGGCGACATCGTCGCGGTCGCCAAGCTCGCCGACGCCCAGGCCGGCGACACGCTGGCACCGAAGGGCTCGCCGGTCGTCGCCGAGATGCCGCCCCTCTCGCCGCCCCAGCTCGCGGTGGCGATCCGCCCGCGGAAGTCAGGCGACGAGGACAAGCTCATGACGAGCCTCCACCGCCTCGAGGAGGAGGACGGTGCGCTCTCGGTGCACCACGACGAGCAGACCCAGCAGACGGTCCTCACGGTCCTCGGCGACACCCACCTCAACGTGGTGTGCGAGCGCCTCCAGCGCAAGTTCGGCGTGGAGATCGACGTCGAGGCGCTGCGGATCCCCTACCAGGAGACGATCACCTCGCCGGCCGAGGCCGAGGGTCGCCACAAGAAGCAGACCGGCGGCCACGGGCAGTTCGGCGTCGTCGTCTTGAAGCTCGAGCCCCTCGCGCGCGGCGAGGGGTTCGAGTTCGTGGACGAGATCGTCGGCGGCGCCATCCCCCGGCAGTTCCTGCCCGCGGTCCAGCACGGCATCGAGAAGGCGATGCGCCGGGGTGGCGTCTTCGGCTACCCCGTCGTCGACGTGCGCGCCCGCTGCGTCGACGGCAAGTTCCACAGCGTCGACTCCTCGGAGACGAGCTTCGAGATCGCGGCGTCGCTGGCCTTCCAGGAGGCGCTCCGGAAGGCGAACCCGGTCCTGCTCGAGCCGATCTCCCGCCTCGAGGTGCGCGTCCCGGCGCGCCTGCAAGGCGAGGTCCTCGCCGACGTGAACGCGAGGCGGGGACGCGTCGTCGGCAGCGAGCTCGACGAGACCGGGCAGCAGGTCATCACCGCGCTCGTCCCGAGCGCCGAGCTCGTGCGCTACGCCATGGACCTCCGGTCGCTGACCGGCGGCTACGGCACCTTCTCGGTCCACCACGACCACTACGCCGAGGTCCCGGCACACCTGAGCGAGAAGCTGGCGCGCGCCTGAGCGCACCAGCGGCGAGGCGGCGCCGCAGCGTGGACCCACTGCCCGGGCGACTCTCCCCTGCCTCCTCGCCGTCGCCGAGCGTCTCGCGCGAGCTGCCTGTCGCCGCTGGGCTCACCTGCCGACAGGCTGGCCGTGGGCCGAGCGGTGGCAGCCGAGCCACGCGCGGCTGCGCTCGCGTCGCACCTGAGCGGCCGGATCGAGAGCGCCGGCAGAACGCCCCGGTGCCGTCCAGCTGGAAGGGAACCGGCGATCGCTCGATCGACCCACGCCCGTTGGGCGGGGCGACGGCCGATCCACGCCCTTCCCATGGCATCCAGGCCGCCCTGCGGCGGCGCGCCGTCCGGCCGGCGTCGGACGGTGATCCAGGCTCAGTAGCGGTAGTGGTCGGGCTTGTACGGACCCTCGACCGGACGCCCGATGTACGCCGCCTGCTCGGGGGTGAGGGTCGTCAGCTTCACGCCGAGGGCGTCGAGGTGCAGGCGGGCGACGCGCTCGTCGAGGTGCTTCGGCAGCACGTGGACGCGCCGGTCGTACTCGCCCCGCTTCGTGAACAGCTCGATCTGGGCGATCACCTGGTTCGTGAAGGACGTCGACATGACGAAGCTCGGGTGGCCCGTGGCGTTCCCGAGGTTGAGCAGGCGGCCCTCCGACAGGACGATCACGGCGTGGCCGTCGGGGAAGCGCCACTCGTCGACCTGCGGCTTGATGCTCACCCTGGAGATGCCCGGGACGCGTGCCAGGCCCGCGACGTCGATCTCGTTGTCGAAGTGGCCGATGTTGCCCACGATCGCCTGGTGCTTCATCCGCGCCATGTGCGCGGCGGTGATGACGTCGCGGTTCCCCGTCGCGGTGACGAAGATGTCGCCGCGCTCGACGACGTCCTCGAGCGTCGTCACCTCGTAGCCGTCCATCGCCGCCTGGAGGGCGCAGATCGGGTCGATCTCCGTGACGACGACGCGCGCCCCCTGGCCCCGGAGCGCCTCGGCGCACCCCTTGCCGACGTCCCCGTAGCCGCACACCACGGCGACCTTCCCGCCGATCAGGACGTCGGTCGCCCGGTTGATGCCGTCGATGAGCGAGTGCCGACAGCCGTACCGGTTGTCGAACTTCGACTTCGTCACCGAGTCGTTGACGTTGATCGCCGGGAAGAGCAGCGTTCCGGCTGCCTGCCGCTGGTAGAGGCGGTGCACCCCGGTGGTCGTCTCCTCGGTGACCCCGAGCACCCCCCGAGCGACCGCCGTCCAGCGCCCGGGATCGTCCTCGAGCGAGCGGCGCAGCAGCTCGTGGAGGACGACGAGGTCCTCGGGGGCGTCGGCGGGGGTGTCGGGCACCTTCCCCGCCTGCTCCGCCTCGGCCCCGAGGTGGACGAGGAGGGTCGCGTCCCCGCCGTCGTCGAGGATCATGTTCGGGCCCGTCCCGGCGCCCCAGTCGAGGGCCCGCTCCGTGCACCACCAGTACTCCTCGAGCGTCTCCCCCTTCCAGGCGAAGACCGGCACGCCCGCCGGCGACCCCGGCGTGCCCTCGGGACCGACGACGACAGCGGCGGCGGCGTGGTCCTGGGTCGAGAAGATGTTGCACGACGCCCAGCGCACCTGCGCGCCGAGCGCCACCAGCGTCTCGATCAGCACGGCCGTCTGCACGGTCATGTGCAGCGACCCGCTGATGCGAGCCCCGGCGAGGGGCTGGTCGGGTCCGAGCTCGGCGCGTAGCGCCATGAGGCCAGGCATCTCGTGCTCGGCGAGCGCGATCTCCCGCCGGCCGAAGTCGGCGAGACCGAGATCGGCCACCTTGTACTCGCCAGGGCGGAGCACGGTCATAGGGTCCCTCGCGCTGTCGGGCGGCGCCGGTGCGGCAGCCGCGTCGCTACCACTACAGCATCCCGGCACGCCGACCACCACCCGGCGAGCGCCGGTCGCCCCGGCGCGCCGGCATGGGCCCCGCCGGCCGGGGGTAAGAGGAAGCACGTGGGGCAGCGGAGCGACCGACCCAGCGCACGAGAGCGTGCGGCCAGCTCGCCGTGATGCGCTTCCGGGACCATGAGCCCGCGGCCGTCTCGACGGACCTGCTCCTCGCCGAGTGCGACCGCTTCCTCGACGGCTCCATCGCCGAGGTGCTGAGCGAGGCGGACGGCTCCGTGCCCGCCTGGGCGTGGATGAACTGCCTCGCGCACGCCTCGCGCCAGCGGCTGCACGCGCTCGCCGAGCGACCCGCCGACGTCGCCGACCGGCCCGAGCTGTGGGCGTGGCACCGAACGGTCGCCTTCCTCGCCGAGGAGGTGCTCCTCACCGCCGAACGGAGCGCCACCCCCGTCGAGGCTCTCCAGCGGCGGGTCCTCGTGCCCCTCGAGCTCCGGCTCGGCGCGCAGCGCCTCGGGCCCTCGAGCCTGCTGCGCCTCGTGCTCGGCGCGCTCGCCGAGCCGAGCGTGCCCGAGACCTGAACGCGTCCCCCCGCCACCGCTGCCCTGCCGGAGGAAGCCCCGTGCCCCCCTGCCCCGAGTGCCGAGAGGAGATGGTCGAGCACGCGCCGTTCGATCCCGACCTCATCGCCACCGGCCTCTTGGCGCCCTGGCGCACCATCTACGCATGCAGCGCCTGCGGTCACCTCGAGGTGGACCGTGCCCCGGCGCCAGCCGCCTCGGTGCGGACCGGGGCAGACGGCCCGGACGCCGGGCGGCACCCAACGCGGCACGCGATCCGTCCTGGGCGCTCGCTGCCTCGGGCGGCTCACGACCGGACGGCGAGGCCTGCGAAGAGGTCGCCGTAGCGGTCGAGCCGGGCGAGGACCTCGGCAGGTCGAAAGCGCAGCCCGTCGGCGCGTCCCGCTCGCTCGGCCGCCGCGAGCTCCTCCCAGCGAAGGGGCGCGGACACGCTCGGGGTGGCCTCCGCCCGTAGCGAGTAGGCCGCCACGGTCGTCTTCGCCGGGTGGTTCTGGCTCCAGTCGATGAGGACTCGGCCCGGCCTCCGAGCGCGCGCCATGCTCGTGACGACCCGTCGCGGCTCCTCGGCCTCGATGCGGCGCGCCACCTCGTAGGCCTCGCTGCGCACGTCCTGCCAGGCGCGAGGCGGTTCGAGGCGCGCGTAGAGGTGGAGGCCCTTCCGGCCGCTCGTCTTCGGGACCGCCTCGAGACCCCGCGCCTCGAGCTCCCGGCGCAGCGCGACGGCGACCGGGATGCACTCGAGCACGCCGACGCCCGGCCCCGGGTCGAGGTCGAAGACCACGAGGTCCGGGCGCGGCGACGGCCCGGTGTCGACCCGCCACATCGGGACGTGCAGCTCGATCGCCGCCAGGTTCGCCGCCCAGACGAGCCCTGCGACGCTCGAGACGACGGCCTGCTCGAGCGCGTCGCGCCGCGTCCTGCGGCCGAGCACCCGCGGCACCTCGACCGTCTCGAGCCACGCGGGGGCGTGGGCGGGGACGTGCTTCTCGAGGAACGAACGGCCCTCCACTCCGTCGGGGAAGCGCGCGAGCGTGACCGGCCGGCCCGCGAGATGGCCAAGGATGGCCGGTGCGACGGCGACGTAGTAGGAGATGAGGTCGCCCTTCGTGAAGCCCGACGCCGGGTAGAGCACCTTGTCGAGGTTCGCCACCGAGAGCAGCCGACCGTCGACCTCCACCTCGAGGCGGCGCTCACGCACGCACGACCTCCTCCGCCCGCTTGTCCGGGCGCAGGCCGCGCCAGGCCGGGTGGCGCAGCCGCCCGGCGCGTGTCCAGCGCGCGAACTCGACCTCCCCGACGAGCGACGGCTCGACCCAGCGAACGGCGACGTCGGGCGGCGCGCCTCGCACCGGGGCGCCCGTCGCGAGCCGCTCGAGGCGGCGAACGAGCTCGCGCCGCGCCTCCTCGCTCATGCCCGAGCCGACCCGCCCCACGTACTCGAGGCCGGCGGCCCCCTGCACGGCGAGCACGAGCGCGCCGATGGTGCCGGCGCGCCCGGCCTCCCCCGGCGTGTAGCCGGCCACGACGACCTCCTGGGTGCGGACGTCACGCACCTTCACCCACGCCCTCGAGCGGCGGCCCGGTTCGTAGGAGCTGTCGTCCCGCTTGGCGACCACCCCCTCGATGCCGGCCTCGCGGGCCACGGCAAGCGCCGCCTCGCCGTCGCGTCCGGCGTCCGCTGGGACGGCCGCGGCGGCGCCAGCGATGCCGAGCTCCTCGAGCAGCGCTCGCCGACGGAGGTAGGGCTCGGCGAGCAGGGACCGGCCGTCGAGGTAGCAGACGTCGAAGAGCAGGTACGTCACCGGCACGCGGCGGGCCGCAGCGGCGACGCGGCGCGCGCTCGCGACGTTGAGGCGCTCCTGTAGGCGCTCGAAGCTCGGGCGTCCGCGCTCGTCGAGGGCGACGACCTCGCCGTCGAGGATGGCGCGGCGCGCGCCGAGCAGCGAGCCGAGCTCGCCGGTCTCGGGGTACGCGGCGCCGATCGACCGGCCGCGGCGCGAGCGCAGGACGACGCGTCCGCCCTCGACGAAGGCGAGCGCGCGCAGCCCGTCCCACTTGAACTCGAACGTCCAGCCAGGGCCGGCGGGGGGACGCCTGGCCGGGACGGGGAGCATCGGCGAGAGCGCCTTCGGCACCGGCACCTCCTCCTTCGCCCTCGCGTCGCGAACCGCTGGCGGCGAGGCCCTCGGCCCGGCGCGCGAGCGGCCGGGAGCCGCACCGCCGACCGGGTCAGTCGCCGTGTCGGCACGGCCGCACGCGCCCGGACCTCCTCGTCTCCGGCGCCTCATCGGCTCCCGGATCCGGGCGGGGACCTCCTCCCTCGCAGCGCCGACCACCGCGCCGGTGCGACCTGGCACCAGTCTGCCCGCCGCGGGGGTCCTCGCGGCGGCGCGCGCGGCCGTTCCTGCCAGTGTGCGCGCGCCTGCGAGGGCCCGTATCCTTCGGGGGACCGCGTGACGACGTGAGGCGAGAGTGCGTCGCGAGGCGTGTCTGCCCGCATTCGGCGAGGCGAGGAGCACGAGAGCGATGAACGACGTCCTGACGGTCTCGGTCGCTCGCGATCGAGGGGTCCCCGTGGTGACAGCGATCGGCGAGGTCGACGTCTCGACCGCTCCCCTGCTGCGCGACGGTCTGCTCGGCGTCCCTGCCGACGAGCCGCTCGTCGTCGTCGACCTGAGCGAGGTGACGTTCCTCGACTCGACCGGCATCAGCGTCCTCGTCGCCGCCCGCAAGCGCGCCCTGGGCGCGAGCGTGCGCCTCGTCGTGACCCGACCCCAGATCGCGAAGGTGCTCGAGGTGACGGGCCTGGCCTCGCAGTTCGAGGTCGTCGCTGCGCGCCGCGAGGCGCTCCCGGCACGGTCATGACCGCACGCGAGGAGCCCGAGCGCGACGCCCTGCGCGGACTCGGGAGGGAACGCGTCCTCCTCTCGCTTCCGGCCGACGCGCGCTTCGGCGCGCTCGCGCGCATGTGCGCGAGCGCCCTCGCGTCCCAGCTCGGCTTCGCCGTCGACGAGATCGAGGACCTCAGGCTGGCGGTCGACGAGCTCGTGATCTCGACGACGGCCGGCGCCACCCCGCAGGCCCGAGCGGATCTCGAGTTCGTCTTCAGCGACGAGCTGCTCGAGATCACGTGCACCGCCTCGGGGGTCGTCGCGGATGACGACGAGGAGGAGCCCGACTCGGGCGATGCGGGGATCCTCCCCCAGCGCATCCTCTCGGAGCGGATCCTCGACGCGCTCACGGAGGCCCACGCCATCGAGCGCCAGTCGATCAGCACCCGACGCGGCTGGATCCAGGTGCGCCGAACGGTCGGCGACCGCGATGCAAGAGGTTGAACGCGACGACTCGGTGACGGCGCTCTTCCACGAGTACGCCACCACCCGCGATCGGCGCCTCCGGGACCGCCTCGTCACCTTGCACCTCGGGCTCGTCGAGCAGCTCGCTCGGCGCTTCGCGAACCGGAGCGAGTCCTTCGACGACCTCTACCAGGCAGCCTCCATCGGCCTCATCAAGTCGGTCGAGGGCTTCAACCCGGACCTCGGCTTCGAGTTCTCCGCCTACGCCACGAAGACGATCGTCGGCGAGCTCAAGCGGCACTTCCGAGACCGCGGGTGGTCGGTGCGCGCCCCGCGGCGCGTCCAGGAGCTCTACCTGAGCCTCGGCCCGATCCTCGAGGAGCTCTCGCAACGGCTCCGGCGCTCCCCGACGGTCGCGGAGCTCGCCGCGGCGGCTGCCGCCACCGAGGAGGAGGTGCTCGAGGCGCTCGAGGCCGGCCACGCCTACCGCTCGGCTTCGCTCGACAGCCCAGGACCCGAGGGCGACACCCTCGGGGGCCGGCTGGGGAGGGAGGACGAGGAGTTCACGACGGCGGAGGATCGAGCCGTCCTCCTCCCGTACCTCAACGCCCTGCCCGAGCGCGAGCGCCTCATCGTCCGGCTCCGCTTCGTGGACGACCTCACCCAGTCGGAGATCGCCGCCCGTGTCGGGCTGAGCCAGATGCACGTCTCGCGGCTGCTCGCCCGCAGCCTCGCCGCGCTCCGGGAGGCGCTCGCACGCGACCTGTGAGCCACCCGCCGTTCGTGCCGAGAGGTCGCCTACGGCTCGCACCGGGCGCGCCGTCGAGCGACCCGAGACGAGACGAGAGCACGCCGTGCGCGAGCACGTGCGGCTCGCGGTTAGCAGCGCAGGGCGAGCGGGTAGGCAGCTTGCGCCACGCGACGACGCCCGTGCCGCAGAGGAGGCGGATGATGCAGCACCGGACGCGACGCCTGCTACGGACCGGCCTCGCCCTGGGCCTTGGCGCAGGGCTCGCCTACTTCCTCGACCTGCGAGCGGGGGCGGCGCGCCGCGCCCGTGCGCTCGGGACGCTCCGCGCCACGTGGCGCCGGCTGGTCGAACAGGCCCCACCCGCGATGAGGGGACTGCCGGCGCGGATCAGGCTCGGCTCCTCCGCCCCGGCGACGCACGTCCCCGAGGAGCAGCCGGACCACTCGCCGCCGCCGGCGCCCGACGGGTCGCAGGCGCCCGCGGCCAGCGGGACCGAGCGCAGCGAGTAGCCAGCGCGCCCACGCGAGCCGACCGACCCTCCGGCGGTGGGACGAGCACCTGCCCGCGAGACGGCGCTCGCGCCCGCAGGCCGCGGCGAGCTGGGTCCGCCTCGGTCGGCCGACGCTCGCTCTGCTCCGGACGGCGCGCCAGCCCTCCGGTCGGTGCTCGTCCACGCGCCCCGGCGCCCTCGCGCGCCGGCGCGACCGGGCGCCGTCGAGGCGCGAGTGGCGTCTGCCGAGCGCCATCACGCGGCGCACCCTCGACGGGCAGGGACCTGGCGGTGGCGCTGCGCCGGCGCCGCGAGGCGCCAGTGGCGAGGGAGCAGCGCGCGGGCGGTAGCGTTGGTCACGGCGCGCCGCAGGGCGAGCCCAGGTGCCACGGGCTGCGGGGAACGAGGGATGCGCATCGGAGTGCTCACCGGAGGCGGCGACTGCCCTGGCCTGAACGCCGCGATCCGGGCTGTCGTGCGCAAGGCGACGGTGAGCTACGGCGACGAGGTCGTGGGCTTTCGCGACGGCTGGCTCGGCGTCGTGCGCGACGAGGCCTCTCCCCTCGACGTCGAGCGCTGCCGCGGGATCCTGCCGCGCGGCGGCACGATCCTCGGCACCTCGCGGGCGAACCCGTTCAAGCTCGACCGGGGCGTCGACGACGCGCTGGCGACGGTCGACCGCCACGGCCTCGATGCCCTCGTCGCCATCGGCGGCGAGGGGACCTTGAGCGTGGCACGACGCATGGCCGAGCTCGGCGTCCCGGTCGTCGGGATCCCGAAGACGATCGACAATGACGTGAACGGGACCGACGTGACGATTGGCTTCAACACCGCCGTGCAGATCGCCGTGGACGCGATCGACCGCCTCCACACGACGGCGGAGTCCCACGATCGGGTCATGGTCTGCGAGGTCATGGGGCGCCACGTCGGCTGGATCGCCATCCACGCCGGCCTCGCCGCCGGCGCGGCCGTCGTGCTCGTCCCCGAGCAGCCCTTCGACCTCGCCGCGACCTCCGACTGGCTGAAGCGCCGCCACGCCAAGGGGCGCTACGCCTCCATCGTCGTCGTCGCCGAGGGGGCGAAGCCGGTCGAGGGCACCCTGGACCTGCCCGCGCCCGAGGTCGACCGGTACGATCACGAGCGCCTGGGCGGCATCGGGTCGGTCGTGGCCGCCACCATCGAGCGCCAGACGGGGCTCGAGTCGCGCGTCACGATCCTCGGCCACGTGCAGCGAGGCGGCTCGCCCTCTGCCTTCGACCGGGTCCTCGCGACGCGCCTCGGGCTCGCGGCCGTGGATTCGGCGCACGACAAGGCCTTCGGCACGATGGTGGGCATCCACGGCACCGAGATCGGCCGGGTGCCGCTCGCCGAGGCGGTGGGCGAGCTGAAGCGCGTCCCAGCGAGCCTCCTCGAGGACCTGGCGCACGCCTTCACCGGCTAGAGCCGACCGGACAGGCGAGCCTCGTCCCGCCGGCTCGCCGCCGGAGGCGCCGCCGACCGCCCCGGACGCGCGGAGCCCACGGACCGCGAGCCGCTCACGCTGCGGCGCTCGCGCCGGAAGCTCGTTGGCGGCGCGAACCGCCCGTCGCTAGGGTCGGGACGTGGCGCTCCCCCCCGACAGCTCCACGGTCGCCGCCCTCGCCGGGGCGACGACCGCCGTCCGCCTGTCCCTCCACGTGACCGCGGCGGCCGTGTGGGTCGGCGGCCAGCTCACCGTGGCCGGTCTGCTCCCCACCGTCCGCCGGCTCGGCGCCGGCGCGCCGCGCGCCGTCGCCCGGGCATTCGGCCGGATCGAGTGGCCCGCCTACCTCGTGCTGCTCGGCACCGGCGTGTGGAACATCGCCGCCACGAGCACCGGCCAGTCCTCGACGTGGCGCGCGGTGCTCGTGGCGAAGGTGGCCGTGGTCGTGCTCGCGGGCGCCGCGGCCTTCGCCCATCAGCGCGCGCGCTCGCGCGCCGCGCTCGGCGCCTACGGCGCCCTCACCGCGCTGGCATCGCTCGCAGCCCTCGTGCTCGGCGTCGTCCTCGCCGGCTGACGCCGGCGTCGGGGACGTCGAGGACCTGCCGCTACACTCTCGACGCAGCGACGTGAGGAGCGAGCCATCAGCGACCTACTCGAACGGCTTCGCGAGCGGAACTGGCGGGTGACCCCTCAACGGCGGGCCGTCGCCGAGGTGCTCGACGGGGTGCACGTGCACCTGACCGCCGAGGCGGTCCACGACGCCGCGCAGAAGCGCGTGCCAGAGATCAGCCTCGCGACGGTGTACAACACCTTGAACGAGCTCGTCACGATGGGAGAGGTCCTGGAGGTCGCCACCGGGAACGGCCCGAAGCGCTACGACCCGAACGCCCGCCTCCCCCACCACCACCTCGTGTGCACCTCGTGCGGAACGCTGCGCGACGTCTTCTCCGTGCGCAGCGACCACGTCGAGCTCGCGCCCGAAGACCGCCACGGCTTCCTCGTCACGGGCATGGACATCGTCTTCCACGGGCTCTGCCCGGCGTGCGCTGCCAGCCGCAACGGCGGCGCTCAGGGCTCGACCGTCTCGGCCGGGACCGTGCCGAGACGGCCCCGGCGGTAGTCCTCGAACGCCTCCCGCAGCTCGCGTTCGCTGTTCATCACGAACGGCCCGTACCAGGCGACGGGCTCCCGGATCGGCTCGCCGCCGAGCACGAGGGCCTCGAGGGGCCGCCCGCGCCTGCTCGCCGGTGCGCCCACCACGACGAGGTCGCCCGCGCCCAGCACGGCGAGCTGGCCTGCCTCGAGCGGGCGGGCCTCGTCCCCCACCCTGCCGGACCCCGAGAGCGCGTAGACGAGTGCGTTGTGGCGCGCCGGCCAGGGCAGCTCGAGGCGGGCGCCCGGCTCGACGGTCGCGTGCACGAGGGTGATCGGCGTGTACGTCCTGCCTGGCCCCACGAGCCCCGCCAGCTCTCCGGCGATCAGTCGGACGAGCGCGCCCCCGTCCGGCGAGGTGAGCAGCGCCGACCGGCTCCCTCGGATGTCCTGGTAGCGAGGGTGCACCCACTTCTTCGCCGCCGGGAGGTTGACCCACAGCTGGATCCCGTGGAACAGGCCGCCCGAGGCCACGAGCGCGTCCGGGGGCGTCTCGATGTGCAGGATCCCCGCGCCGGCCGTCATCCACTGGGTGTCGCCGTCGGCGATGAGGCCCCCGCCCCCGTTCGAGTCCCGGTGCTGGAAGGCCCCGTCGATGATGTAGGTCACCGTCTCGAAGCCGCGATGGGGGTGCCAGGGCGTGCCCTTCGGCTCGCCGGGCGCGTAGTCCACCTCGCCCATCTGGTCGAGGTGGACGAAGGGGTCGAGCTGCGCCAGCGGGACACCGGCGAACGCACGCCGCACCGGGAAGCCGTCCCCCTCGAGCGCGTGCGGCGCCGTGGTGACCGAGTGCACCGGCCGAGGCCGGGCGGCCGCGCGATCCGCGACGACGACGCGAGGCAGCGCGAGTCGGTCCTCCACGGAGATGGCGGGCATGTCCCCGGTAACGCCTCGCTCGACGGGCTTGTTCCCGGCCGGGGCGCTGCCCGATCGGGCAGCAGGGCGGGAGGTCCGACGGGAACGTACGCGGCCAGCATCGCTGCGTGCGTCGGCGACCCGCCGGAGCGAGATCGCCGCGGCGCGCGGCGAGGGGCGCGCACCGCGCCCGCCACACCTCCCCCCGCCGTGACGCGGTCGCGTGGCTCGCGCTCGGCCTCGCCGTGGCGGCGGCTCTCGCCTTCTCGACGCGCCTCGCGGCGGTGCGCGCCGAGCCGCCGGCCCGCTCCGCAGGCGCGGCCCGCCTGCCCGCGAGGAGGCCGGCGCCACGACGCCTCCGGCCGGTGCCACACCCCCCGCGACGGCGCCCGGGCGCCGACCGACCCACGTACCGGTCGGGCCCCCCGCGGCGCGAGCGCGCCGCGACGCCCGCGGTGGTCCCCCCGCCCAGCGTGCCGGCGCAGCCGACGTCGGCCGGTCCGCCCGATCGCCGCGGCACCGGCGAGCGCCGCACGATGCAGCTGCACGGTCAGCTGCGCTACCCGGCGGACGTCGCCACGACCTACCCGCTGGCTGCGACGAACGGCCAGGTCCTCGCGTGGGTCCCCGGGGGCGGACCGCGGCCACTTGCGCTCACGCTGCGCTGCGGCCTCGCGAGCGCGACGCGCACCGGGCGCGGCGAGCTCGCCGTCGCGGTGGTCGACGCCAGCGCGCCGTGCTCGCTCACCGTCGCCTTCGCCGGTTCGAGCCGGCTCCCGGCCACCTACGACGCCTTCGTCGCCTACTCCGCCCCCGCGAGCAGCTCGTGAGCCGAGCCCGCCCGCTCGTCGCCGGCGTGAGCGCGCTCGGCAAGAGCCTCCTCGTGCTCGTCGGTGTCCCAACCGCCCTCTGGCGGCTCTGGCTTCTCGCCGCCGTCCCCGGCCGCGCACCTGGCGCGGTCGGCGTGCCGCACCTGCTCGCGCTCTGGACTCGCGTCGTGCTCGTCGTGGTCGCGAGCGCGTGGGCGTTCGCGGCCCAGCGCCTCGGACGCGACCTCGTCGCGGCCCTCCGGCGCCGAGAGGTGGCCGCGGCGACGACGTGGTCGGCGCGCTGGGCGGCGGCCGTCGCCGGCCTCCTCGTCCTCGCGACCGCGGGCTCCTCCCTCGCCCGGCACGGCGCGCCGGGAGCCTGGCGCAGGCCCGCGGCCGTCGCCGCGCAGCGCCTCGAGCAGCCTCGCCTCGCGACCGTCGCCGCCAACCAGAGCCTCGCCGGCCTCGCCGCCACCGTCCTCGGCGACGCGCGCGCCTGGCCGCTGCTCGCCGCGTCCAACCTCGGCGCCCGCCAGGCGGACGGCGCCTGGGTCGTCGACCCGAACCTCCTCCGACCGGGGTGGCGCCTCGCGCTGCCCGCGGGACGCGCCCGAGCCGCCCCCGTCGGCTCGCCGTCCGAGGCCGCCGACGCCCCACGCGCGCACGAAGGCCACCTGCTCGCCGAGCTGTCGCTGCTCGGCCTCGGCATCGTCACGACCGCTGCGCTGGCACGGCGGCTCCGCCTGCTCGAGCGCGTCGGCGAGAGCCTGCGCTCGCCAGGCGAGCGACGGCGCCGGGCCGAGCCTGCAGCCGGCGAGGCGGCGAGCCTGATCGCGCCGCTCGCGCAGAGCCTCCTGCTCGAGTGGATCGACGCCGCCAACCGCCTGCTGTGGGGCGCCCTCCGTGCGCGCGGCCCTGGCGCCGCGCTGCCCGAGGTGCGGCTCGTGCGGGCCGGGCCCGACGGCGTCGAGCTCCTCCTCGCCTCCGACGTCGGCCCTCCGCCGGAGCCGTTCGTCGCGCGCAGCGGCGGTCGCTGGTGGGCGCTCGAGCCGTCCCTCGGCCCGCGCGAGTCGACGGAGCTGAGCCGCGGGCTCGGCCGCTACGTGCCGTGGCTCGTCCCGCTCGGCGACGACGGCGAGGCCGCCTACCTCCTCGCGCTCGGGCCCGGGCGGCGCCTCGGCGTGGTCGGCGCACCCGACGAGGTGGCCGCCGCGCTGCGGGCGCTGTCGGTCGCGCTGCGCACGCTGCCGTGGGCGGAGGAGCTCTCGGTCGAGCTGCTCGGGGCGAGCCCGCCTCCTGCCGACGAGCTGTGCCACCAGCTGGCCGAGTCGTCGGCGCCGGCGCTCGCGACGCTCGGCGCAGCAGCCCGCAGGAGCCTCGCCGAGCGACTCACGCGCAGCTGGCGCCGGGAGCCGCTCGTGCTCGTCGCCGACGAGCGGACGGCACCGGCCGAGGAGCTGCTCGCCGCCGCGGCGCGCGTCGCGGGGGTCATCGCGCCTGGCGCCCTCGGGACCGAGCACCTCGTCGTCGAGCAGGGCACGGCCGTCCTCGAGCCCTACGGCCTCCGCCTGCGACACCCCGCGGCGAACGAGCGCCAGGCCGCGCTCGCCGACAGCCTGCTCGCCGCGGCGCGGACGCGGCCCGCGCCCGTGTCCCCACCCCTGGCGAGGCCGGTGCCCGCCCCGGGCGGCGACGCGGCCATCGCCATCGAGGTCCTCGGACCTCGGCCGCGCCTGGCCGGTCCCGTCGGGCCGATCGCGGACCGCTACGTCGAGCGCGCCCTCGAGGCTCTCGCCTGCCTGGCACTGCGCGGCGGACGAGCGCCTGCGGACGAGCTGGCACGGGTCCTGTTCTCGGGCCAGCCCCACGCCGAGGCACGCCGCCGCCTGGACGCCGTCACCGGCGCGGCGGCGCTGGCACTCGGCCTGGACCGTGACGGCGCTCGTGGCCTCGAGGAGGTGGACGGCGAGCTGCGACTCTCGCCGGCGGTCGGCTGCGACTGGTGGCGCTTCGTCGGCCTGGCGTGGGCCGCGCGCGCAGCGGAGTCCGGACCGGCCCTCGACCACCTGCGGCAGGCGCTCGCGCTCGTCGAGGGGCCGCCGCTCGCACGAGCGCGCGACGGCTTCCCCTGGTTCGTCGCCGAGGGGCACGCGGCGAGGATGGGCGAGGAGATCGTCGACGCCGCCCACCACCTCGCGACCCTCGCCACGGCGGCAGGCGAGCTCCCGCTCGCTCGCTGGGCAGTCGCCAGAGGCCGCCTCATCGAGCCGGCATCCGAGATGCTCGCGCGCGACCTCATGGCCATCTGCGACCTCGAAGGCGATCGCGCGGGCGTCGAGGCGGCGTTCGAGGGGCTCCAGCGGGCCCTCGAGGCCCTCGACGGCAGCGAGCCGTCGGCGGAGACCCGCGCCCTCTACCACGCCCTCGCGCCGAAGCGGATCTGCCGGTGAGGGCCGGAGCCCCGATAGGGTGGCTGCGTCGGCACCGGCAGCGAGGACGGGGTGAGACAGCCATGCGAGTCGCGCCCTTCCACACAGCGAGCGAGCGCAGGCCGCGCGTCGCGACCGCGCCGGCCGGTCAGCGCGCGCCGGTCCTCGAGGGACCGCCCGTCCTCGTCGAGGTGGACCCGGGCGCGGGCTCGCCCCTCGCTGCGGCCGATTCCGGTGCGAGCCGGGCCGCAGCGGCGAGCCGATCCCCCTCGTGGGTTCGCACTCGGGCCGGCCGTGGCGCCCGGCCGGCGCGGCGCTGCGCGGCCCGCGCGCCGAGCGGTGCGGGGCGACCGATTCTCGGCAGCGCCCCTCATGGCGCCGGAGCGACCGACGCCGGCGGCGACGAGCGACGCGAGCAGTGACCGCCGGCGCTCGTGGCGAGGACCTCGAGGCGGCGGTCCGTCGCCACCTGTGGCTCCACTTCACGCGGCTCTCCTCGTACACGAGCCAGCCGGTCCCCCTCATCACGAGGGGCGAGGGGCCCTACGTCTACGACGCGGCCGGGAAGCGCTACCTCGACGGCCTCTCGGGCCTCTTCACCGTGCAGGTCGGGCACGGCCGCGTCGAGCTCGGGGAGGCGGCTCGCCGCCAGATGGGCGAGCTCGCCTACTTCCCGCTGTGGAGCTACGCCCACCCCCGCGCCGCCGAGCTCGCCGAGCGGCTCGCCGACCTCGCGCCGGACGGCCTCCGTCGCGTGTTCTTCACCTCGGGCGGCTCCGAGTCCGTCGAGTCAGCCTGGAAGCTCGCGCGCCAGTACTTCAAGGCAATCGGCCAGCCGGCGCGCGTGAAGGCGGTGAGCCGCGACGTCGCCTACCACGGCACGACGATGGGCGCGCTCTCGATCACCGGGGTGCCGGCCCTGCGCCAGCCCTTCGAGCCGCTCGTCCCCGCGACGGTGCGGGTGCCGAACACCAACTTCTACCGGGCGCCCGAGCACGCGGACGACCTCGTGGCCTTCGGCAGGTGGGCGGCTGACGAGATCGAGCGGGCGATCCTGCGCGAGGGGCCCGAGACGGTGGCCGCCGTCTTCCTCGAGCCGGTGCAGAACGCCGGCGGGTGCCTCCCGCCTCCCCCCGGCTACTTCGCCCGGGTACGGGAGATCTGCGACCGCTACGGCGTTCTCCTCGTCGCGGACGAGGTGATCTGCGCCTTCGGGCGTCTCGGCCACTGGTTCGGCTCGCAGCGCTACGGCATCCGGCCGGACATGGTCACCGTGGCCAAGGGCCTCACCAGCGGCTACGCGCCGCTCGGAGCGCTCATCGTCCGCGACGGCCTCGTCGCGCCCTTCCTCGACGGGAGCGAGACCTTCCTCCACGGCTTCACCTTCGCCGGCCACCCGGTGTCGTGCGCGGTCGCGCTCGCCAACCTCGACATCCTCGAGGACGAGGGGCTCCTCGAGCGCGTCCGCCGCAACGAGGGGACGCTCCGGAGCGCCCTCGAGTCGCTGTCGGACCTGCCGATCGTCGGGGACGTGCGCGGCGACGGCTACTTCTTCGGGATCGAGCTCGTGAAGGACCGGGCGACGCGCGCCAGCTTCGACGCCGCAGAGGCGGAGCGGCTGCTGCGCGGCTTCCTCTCGCCGCGGCTGTACGAGGAGGGGCTGATCTGCCGTGCCGACGACCGCGGCGACCCGGTGATCCAGCTCGCACCCCCGCTCGTGTGCGGCGAGGAGCACTTCGCCGAGATCGCGGGCATCCTGCGCCGGGTCCTCCTCGAGGCGTCGGCGCGCCGCTGAGCCCGCACCTGACAGCCGCCGCTTGCCACCACCTCGGCGCGCCGAGCTACTACGGTGCGCACGTGCCATCCCACCGCCGTAGCTCCAGCACGAAGAACGCGCGCGTGCGCCTCGCCGTGATCGGCGCCGTCGTGCTCGTCGTCCTCGCCGTCGCCCTCTTCCTCGCGCTGTCGAGGGGAGGCTCGAGCACGAGCGCCATCACCCCGACGAAGCCGTCTACCCAGCCGGCGATCCCCGCAAACCGCTGCCCGCTCACCGACCTGCCGGCCCCCGGCGGCCACGTGCCCCAGCGCGAGCCGATCGCAGTGAAGATCGGCAACGAGCCCGGCGGCGCCCGTCCGCAGAGCGGCCTCAACGAGGCGGACGTCGTCTACGACACGCCGGCGGAGGGCTTCATCATGCGCTACATCGCCATCTACCAGTGCAACTCGGCGTCCGACGTCGGGCCCGTCCGCTCCGTCCGCTGGGTCGACTGGCACATCCTCGCCGAGTTCCGGCACGTCGCGCTCGCGTACGTCGGCGGCGTCCAGCCGAACCAGCAGGCCGTGGCGTCGATGCCCTGGATCGACAACGCCAACGAGTTCGTCCACTACAACCTGTTCCACAACGACCCGAACCGGACGGCGCCGGACGCGACCTACACGAGCACCGACGCCATCTGGCGGTTCTTCCCGTCGCACGCCGCCCCCGCCCCCATCTTCCGCTACGACACGAGCCTGCCCGCCGACGCGAAGCCCGCCAGCTCGGTCTCCATCGACTTCTCGGCGGGGACCGACGTCGTGTGGAAGTGGGACCCCGCGACGGGCGAGTGGCTCCACACCTACGGCGGCGTCCAGGACGTCGACGCCCTCACGAACCAGCCGGTCGCCGCGACGAACGTCGTCGTCGAGATCGTCCACTACACCTACGGCCCCTACATCGAGAGCCCGGGCGGCACCGGTGACGTGGAGAGCGTCACCGTCGGGAAGGGGCCCGGCTACATCATGCGCGACGGCAAGATCATCCCCGTCATCTGGCGTCGCGCCAACCTGAGCTCGCCCACCGCGTTCAGCGACGTCGGGAGCGGCGACGGCGTCGGGCTGGCACCGGGGCGCACCTGGGTGGAGATCCTGCCCGACACCATCTACAACGAGCCCGGCCACTTCGTCGTGACGCCCTAGCGAGGTCGTTCCGGCGGGGCGGGGCATCGCCCCCGGCGGGCGGCGCGCCGCCCGACCTGTCGTCAGCAGGGCCGGTTGGCCGCGTCGACGTGGACGATGCGTGGCTTCAGCGAGGCCGCGCTCTCCTCGTCGACGAGATCGAAGGCCATGACGATGAGGAGGTCGCCCGGTGCCCCGAGGCGCGCCGCCGCCCCGTTCAGGCAGCACTCGCCCGGTCCGCCCGCGATCAGGTAGGTGGAGAAGCGCTCGCCGTTGTTGACGTTCACGACGTCGACTTCCTCGAACTCGTAGCAGTCGGCTGCGGCGATGAGCGCCGCGTCGAGCGTCAGCGAGCCCGTGTAGTGCAGGTTCGCGTCGGTGACGGTGACCCGGTGCACCTTCGCCTTGAGCATGCGGCGCAACCGCATCGGCATCGCAGTGATCTCCCGTCTGGGCCCGCCGGCGGCGCGGCCCGGCACCAGCGGTGGGCCGTAGAGGACTCGAACCTCTGACCCCTTGCGCGTCATGCAAGTGCGCTACCGGACTGCGCCAACGGCCCGCGGCTGTGCCAGGCTAGCACCGAGCGGCTCGAGCCGAGGTTGGCGCCGTGGCCTGCGACGGGGGCGTCGGTAGGATCGGCGCGTGCACGCCGTCCCCGCCGCGCAGCTCGACGGCGTGCCCGCGGCGGGCTCGGCGCCCGAGGGCGAGGCGGGCGGGCCCGGCACCACCGCTCGCCCGTCGCCTCGCGCCGGCGTCGCGACCGCCCTCGTCGTCGCCGGGATCACCGCCTTCGTGGTCGCCGAGCTGCGCCCCGACCTCCTGTTCGGCCCGAACCTCGACGTCGGCGGCGACAACGCCGCGCACGTCGTCGCCGTCTACTACTTCCTCCACCACCTCCTGCCGAGCGGGCACCTCTCCGGCTGGGACCCGCAGTGGGACGGCGGCTTCCCCCTCTACGTCTTCTACTTCCCCCTCCCGGCCGTGCTCGTCGGCCTGCTGACGGTGGCCTTCCCCTACGCCGTCGCCTTCAAGCTCGTCACCGTCCTCGGCTCGGTCACCCTGCCCGGCGCCGCCTACGCCTTCGGCCGCCTCGCGGGGCTCGAGCGCCCCGTCCCCGCGCTCATGAGCGTGGCGATGGTCCCGTACCTGTTCAACACCTCCTACACGATCGACGGCGGCAACATCGCCTCGACGATGGCGGGGGAGTTCTCCTTCAGCCTGGCGCTCAGCTTCGCGCTCGTCTTCCTCGGGCTGTTCCAACGCGCCCTGCGCACCGGGAGGGGCCGCTGGCTCGCCGCGCTCGCCTTCGCCGCGACCGTGCTGTGCCACCTGGTCCCCGCCCTCTTCGCCGCCGCGCTCGCCGTCGTCCTCGCCGCCGCCGCCTGGCGAGCGCGAGCCGCGGCCGTGCTCGTCTCGACCGGCGCCGTCGGCGGCCTCCTCGTCGCCTTCTGGCTGCTGCCCTTCGGCGTCTACCTCCGAGAGGGCTACTCGTCGTCGATGAACTTCGTGCGCGTCGGGGACTTCTTCGGCACCCTCTTCCCGCGCACCGGGATGCTCGCGCTCGTCGCCCTCGCGCTCGTCGGCGCCGTCTGCGCGGCGTTGCGACGCGAGCGCGTCGTCCTCGCCCTCGTCCTCGGCGCGCTCGGCGCGGCCGGGGCCTTCGAGCTCCTCCCGTCCGGCACCGTCTACAACGGGCGCTGGCTCCCGTTCTGGTTCCTCACCTGCGCCCTCGTCGCCGCCTACGGCGCAGCCGAGCTCGCGCGCGCCGCGCTCACGGCGCTTCGCGCCGCGCCGGCGCATTCCACGGCCACGCCCGTCGTCCTCGGCGCCTCGGTCGTCCTCCTCGTGGCCTCCTGGCTCGGCGCCCTGCCGTTCGCCGACTGGCCGGTGGGCGAGCGGAACTTCACCGCCGGCTGGGTGGCGTGGAACTACACCGGCTACCAGTCCAAGCCCGGGTGGCACGAGCTGTCGAACCTCGTGGCGATGCTGCGCGCGGTCGCGAGACGCTACGGGTGCGGCCTGCTCGACTACGAGTACTCGCCGAACCTGACGAACTACTACGGCTCGACGCTCGCGCCGATGTCGCTGCCGATGTGGACGAACGGCTGCATCGACACGACCGAGGGCCTCTACTACGAGTCCTCGACGACCACCGACTTCCACTTCCTCGACCAGTCCGAGCTCTCGCTCGGCTCATCCGACCCGGTCGTCGGCCTCCCCTACCAGCCGACCAACGTCGCCGACGGCGTCCGCCACCTCCAGCTCATGGGCGTGCGCTACTTCCTCGCCAACTCGCCGAGCGTCGAGGCCGCGGCGGCGGCCGACCCGGTGCTGCGCGCCGTCGGCTCGACCCCCGCGGGCCCGCTCGCCGTGGACGTCCCGCCCGGCTCGCCGACGCCGCCCGCCGGCCGCTGGATCGTCTACCGCATCGCCGGCTCGAGACTCGTCGTCCCGCTGCGCTACGACCCGGTCGTGGAGCCGCCGATGAGCAACGCCACCTGGCTGTCGCTCGCGATCCGCTGGTACCAGTCGGAGGCGGACTGGCCCGTCGTGCTCGCCAGGCAGGGCGCGCCCTCCTGGCCGCGTGCCGGGCGCACCTCGCTCGTCGCGCCGGGCGCCGCCCGCCGGGTCGCCCCGACGGCCGTCTCGCACGTCCGCCGAGGGACCGACGAGCTGTCCTTCGACGTGTCACGGCTCGGCGAGCCGGTGCTCGTGCGCGTGCCGTACTTCCCCAACTGGCAGGCGCGCGGCGCGGACGGACCGTACCCGGTGACGCCCAACCTCATGGTCGTCGTGCCCCGGGCCCACCACGTCCTGCTCACCTACGGGACGACCGGTATCGACTGGGTCGCCAGAGGGGCGAGCGCGCTCGGGATCGCAGGCCTCGCGCTGCTGTGGCGCGCGGACGCCGCCGGGCCCCGGCGCCGCCGTCGTCGGCCGGCAGGCGACGGGCACGAACCGGCGTGAGCGCGCCGCCCGCCGGGAGCCCGCTCGAGCTCTCGGTCGTCCTCCCGGCGCACAACGAGGTTGCGCTCCTCGGCTCGACGGTCACGAACCTCGTGACCGGGCTCGAGGCGCGCCGCCTGTCCTACGAGATCATCGTCGTGGAGAACGGCTCGAGCGACGGGACGCTGCGCCTGGCGCGCCTCCTCGAGGCGCAGCTGGACAGCGTGCGCGTGCTCACGCGCCCGGTCGGCGACTACGGGGCAGCGCTCAAGACGGGGCTCGAGGCAGCGCGCGGCGACGTCGTCGTCAGCTTCGACGTCGACTACTACGACCTCGCCTTCCTCGACACGGCGAGGCGCCTCCTCGACGAGGGCGGCGCCGCGCTCGTCCTCGCCTCCAAGCGCGCGCCCGGCGCGCGCGACCGCCGCCCGCTGGCGCGCCGGCTCCTCACCGCGTGCTTCAGCGCTGCGCTGCGCTACGGCCTCGGGCTGCGGGCGAGCGACGCCCACGGGATGAAGGCGGTCCGGCGCGCCGAGCTCGGGACCCTCCTCGAGCGCTGCACGATGCGCGGCAGCCTCTTCGACGTCGAGCTCGTCCTGCGCGCCGAGGCGGCCGGCCTGCCCGTCGCCGAGGTGCCCGCCTCCGTCGTCGAGCGCCGCCCGCCGCGCAGCGCGGTGTGGCGGCGGACCGCCGAGTCGCTCGTCGGCCTGGCGCGCCTCGCCGCGCGTCGCCGCCGCGAGGCGCGCCGCGAGCAGCTCGCGCTCAGGCGAGCGGGTGGTGGCGGTGCCGCCGCGGCCCGCGCAGCTGCGGACCGGTCGCGAGCAGGCGCGTGAGCCGCTGCAGGTCGCTGTGCGCCGCGGCGAGATCGGCGCGGGCGCGCGCGCTGGCGGCCGCGGCGGCCGCGAGGACCGCGCGCGAGCCCGGGTAGCTCGCCGGGTCGAGGCCGAGCAGGGCGGCTGGCTGGCCCACGAGCTCGCTGCGCGCCGTGGCGACGCGTGCCGCGAGCTCACGATCGGTGGCCTGGGCCTCCAGCGCCAGCCGGCGCGGCTCGCGCGCGGCGGCGATGGCCGCAGCGATGCCCGGCTCGACCGCCGCGATCGCCGTGACGCGAGCCTGGAGCGCTGCGGCGCCGAGCACGCCGGTCACCTGGGGGGAGACGACGGCGAAGACGCGGTAGTCGACCACCATCGACGCGTCGTCGGCGCGCAGGCTGGCGAGGGTCGCGTCCGCAGGCACCTTCGCGGCGAGCGCCTCGATGCCCGCCGAGGCGCCGTCGAGGATCCCCGTCAGCTCGGCGCGCTCGGTCGGCGTCAGGACCCTCGACGCGCCGACCATCGCCTGGAGGTCGGCGAGGCGGGCGAGCCGCAGCGAGAGGGCGTTCTCGAGCCACTGCTCGACCACCGGCACCGGGAGCGTCGGCGCGAGGCGCGCCGGCTGGTCGTCCGCGAAGGGGCTCGGCAGGGGCGCGGGGGCAGCGGCGGCCCGGACGGCCGGCGCGAGCGCGACAGCGACGGCGAGGCCGCCCGCGAGCAATCGGGCGATCGCCCTCCGCTTCGACACGTCCTGCCTCCTGGGGCCGCGCCCCGCCGCTCTCAGCGTGATCTTCGCCCCGACGTGTTGGCGTTGGCGCATCGAAGTGTGAGGAATCTGTGAGCCCCACGAGCGCGCGCGAAGCGCCGCCGCCTGGAGGCCGCGAGGACCCGCACGCCTGCCACGGCCACCTGCCCCGGCGCCGTCACCGAGCGCGCAGCCCGACGTCCTCGCGCGCACCACGTTCCCGGCGTGGCGCCGACCCCCGCAGCCCTCGCACGGCGGCGCTCAGCCGCGCGCCTCGGCCGCGGCCCTCGACGCGGCGATGAAGCGCTCGAGCACCTCGAGGGCGCGCCCGGAGTCGAGCGCCTTCTCGGCGAGCTCGACCGCCTCGGCGAGGTCGCCCGCCGCGTCCCCGACGACGAGCGCCGCCGCCGCGTTCAGGACGGAGAAGTCCCGCTGGGCGCCGCGCTCGCCGGCGAGCACGGCGCGCAGCCGGGCAGCGTTCTCGCTGGCGTCGCCTCCCTGGAGCTCCTCGCGCCGAGCCGGCCGGAAGCCGAGCGCGCCGGGGTCGAGCGTGAACACGCGGCGCCGTCGCTGGCCGGACGCGTCGACGCGCGTCTCGTGCACGGTCGAGGGGGCGACCGTCGACAGCTCGTCGAGGCCGTCGTGCCCGTAGCAGACGATGGCGTGGACGGCGCCGTTCGCCTCGAGGACGTCGAGCATGCGCTCCGCCATGGCCGGGTCCCCGACGCCGACGACCTGGCGCAGGACGCGACCGGGGTTGACGAGCGGACCGAGGAAGTTGAACACCGTCGGTACGGCGAGGGCGCGGCGCAGCGCGGCGACGTGGCGCATCGCCGGGTGGAAGCGCGGCGCCCAGCAGAAGCCGAACCCGCTCGCCTCGAGGCAGGCCCGAACGCCCGCCGGGCCGAGGTCGACGACGGCGCCGAGGGCCTCGAGGACGTCGGCGGAGCCGACCCGCGAGGAGGACGCCCGGCCGCCGTGCTTCAGCACCGGAACCCCGGCACCTGCCGCGACGAGCGCGGCGATCGTCGAGACGTTGATCGTCCCGGCGCGGTCGCCGCCGGTGCCGCAGGTGTCGATGGCCTGCGAGCGCGCCGGGCCGAGGTCGACCTCCTCCCCGTGCTCGCGCATCGCGGCGACGAAGCCGCGCAGCTCGTCGGCGGTCTCGCCCTTGACGCGCAGCGCCCCGACGAGGGCAGCCGCCTGCAGCGGATCGGCCGCGCCGGAGAGGATCGAGCCGAGGGCGGCCCGCGCCAGGTCCGCGTCGAGGTCGGCGCCGCCGAAGAGCCGGGAGAGCACGGCAGGCCAGCCCCCGAGCGCCTCGAGGCCGTCTCGCGGCGCTCGGCGAGCGCCCTGCGGGCCAGTCATCGTGACGAGGTTAGAGGCTTCGAGCCAGCGCCTCTAGGCGGTCTTGCGGCGCTGGCGGATGAGTCGGCGGCGCTCGCGCTCGGTGAGGCCGCCCCACACGCCGTCGCGCTCGCGCTCGGAGATCGCGTACTCGAGGCACGGCTGGCGCACCGGGCAGAGCGCGCAGATCGCCTTGGCCTCCGCCGCCTCCTCGTCGCAGGAGGGGTAGAAGACGTCGGGGGAGATGCCCCGGCAGGCTGCTCGCTGTCGCCAGGTGGCCTTCATGGAACTGTCGCTTTCTCGTTCGTCGGAGCGGCGCATCAGCTAGGCTCGGTCAGCTGACGAGCGCCGGCCCGCCAGAGGTGGGGCCGGGCTGGGCGCGGGTGCTCCGCGGGTGGCCTTCCATTGTGCTGCGCGCCCGACCAGCTGTAAAGCCCGGTGCCTGCTAGGCGCGCCAGTCGTCGAGGATCGACGCCTTCGTCGCCGCGCCGAGCTCCGTCTCGTACCGGTAGGCGGGGTGGTCGATGGCGAGCACTGCCGGCTCCGCGGCGAAGCGACGGCGGGCCGGCGCGTCGAGGCGCAGTCGCACGTAGTGCACGGACGCCGTCGTCTCCTCGCGGGTGAGCTGCGCGGCGTGCGAGGGGTCGACGTCGGCGCGCACGACCGTCGCCGACGGGCCCTCCCCGACGCGCAGCAGGACGGCGCGCTCGATGCCGACGAGCTTCGGGAGCCACTCGCGCAGCTCCGCCTCGGAGGTGAGCTCGACGAACAGCGTCGCCGAGAGCTCGCCGATGCCGGGGATGAGCGGGTTGTAGACGTCGAGCTCGTGCTGGACCTGCTCGTCGCTCGTCATCCGCTCCGCCCGCGCCATCTCCTGGACCTGGAAGCGGATCGTCGTGCGGTTCTCGAAGACGACGGTGACGAGCGGCCCGATGGGCACCCGCCGGTGCCGCTTCAGCTCGATGACCGACCGGCGGAAGGCCTCGCGCTCGCGCTCGTAGGCGCGCTGGTCGAGGATGTCGGCGAGGGTGAGCGGACCGCTCACTCGGACCCCTCGATGCCGTAGGCGCGCGCCAGCAGCTGCACCGGGTGCAGCGGCCGTCGGCCGGTCTCCTCCCGGATCGCGCTGTTCGCCAGATGGCAGTCCCCGCACACGGTGGCGTCGCCCGATTCCTCGACGGCACGAGCGAGCGGCCGGGCCACCCGGCGCGCCAGCTCGTAGTTCTCCCGCCGGTAGCCCCAGGTCCCGTCGATCCCCGAGCAGCGCTCGATGAGGGAGACCTTCGCCCCGAGCAGCTCGAGGAGCTCCTTGCCCCTCGCACCTTGCTGCTCGGCCCGCAGGTGGCAGGCGCGGTGGTAGGCGACGTCCGACGGCGTGGGGCCGGTGAACTCGGTGTCGAGCCCCTCGCGCCGATGGAGCGCGACGAGGTGCTCGGCCGGGTCGAAGGTGTGCGCGGCGACCAGGTCCGCGTCGGTCCCCGGGGCGTAGATCGGGTAGTCCTTCTTCACGACGTAGGCGCAGGTGGGCTGGGCGACGATGACGTCGCGCCCGGCGCGCACCTCCCTCGCCAGCACGGCGACGTTCCGCCGCGCCGCGCGGCGGAACCGCTCGACGTCCCCGCCGTGCAGCCACGGCGCGCCGCAGCAGCGGGCGCCCGCGGGCAGGCTGCAGGCGACCCGGTTGCGCTCGTAGACACCGACGAGCGCGCGGCCGATCGCCGGCTCCATGTACTCGATGAAGCACGTCGGGAAGACGCTCACCTCCGCCCTCGGCGACTCGAGCGCGCTCGGCCGCCGGCGGACCCAGGTGCTGAAGCGCTCCCGCGCGTAGGGGGGGAGCACCCGTCCGGCTGCCACGCCGACGCTCGCCTCCATCACCTTGCGGGCGAGCGTGCCCGGCGTGCCGGTGACGGCGTTGACGAGCGGCGCGGCGAGCGTCGACACACGGCCGACGAGGTCGGTGCGCGCCAGGACCTGGTCGGCGAGCCGCTCGGCGAGCGGGCGGCCCGGCGTCGCGTGCCGCACGGCGCGCGCCCGCATCATGAGGCGGGGGAAGTCGAGCGCCCACTCGTGGGGCGGCACGTAGGGGCACTTCAGGTAGCAGAGCTTGCACTGGTAGCACTCGTCGACGACGCGGTCCTGCTCGGCGGCCGTGAGCTCGCCCACGGCGCCGTCCTTGGCGTCGATCATCTCGAACAGCGAGGGGAACGCCGGGCAGAGGTTGAAGCAGAGGCGGCAGCCGTGGCAGATGTCGAACACCCGCGTCATCTCGGCGCGCAGGTCCGGCGCGGCGAGGTAGGCCGGATGCGTCGGGTCGTAGGTCGTCGTCATGGCGTCTCCCCTCCCCGGAGGAGCCCGTCCAGGCCACGGCACCGCCCCGGTGCCCGCCGGGGCGGTGCCGCCGCGTGGCGCTCAGCTGGCGATCGAGCTCAGCCCCTGCTGGAAGCGGCCGGCGTGGCTCTTCTCGGCGCGCGCCAGCGTCTCGAGCCACTCCGCGATCTCCTCGAACCCCTCCTCGCGGGCGACCCGCGCGAACCCCGGGTACATCTCCGTGTACTCGTAGGTCTCGCCGGCGATGGCCGAACGCAGGTTGTCCGCCGTCGAGCCGACCGGCTCCCCCGTCACCGGGTCGCCGACCTCGCGCAGGAAGTCGAAGTGCCCGAAGGCGTGCCCGGTCTCGCCCTCGGCCACGGAGCGGAACAGCGCAGCGACGTCGGGGTACCCCTCGACGTCGGCCTTCTGGGCGAAGTAGAGGTAGCGGCGGTTCGCCTGGCTCTCGCCCGCGAAGGCCTCCTTCAGGTTCGCCTCGGTCCGTGAGTTCTTGAGCTGCGGCACGGCTCTCCCTTCTCTCGCTGGATCCCTCACTCGGAACAGTCGTTCGACTAGCTCCAACCTTAGTCTGTTTCCAAAGGCTCCCGGCGCCGCCGGGCGGGCCCATCCGCCGCGAGGCCCCGCTGTGGCAGGCTCGCGCACCGTGCGGCAGCGGGAGGCGTGGTGAGCATCGCCGTCGTCGACGTCGGCACGAGCAGCGTACGCGCGTCGATCGTGGCCGACGACGGTGTCGTGCGCCACCAGGAGCAGCGACCCTTCCCCGTCAGCCGGCCGACCCCCGGCGTCGCCGAGCTCGACGCCGCGGCCCTCGCCCGCTCCGCGCTCGAGGTGGCGAGCGCCGCGATCGCCGCGGCCGGGAAGGTCGACGCGCTCGCCATCGCGACCCAGCGGGCCTCCACCGTCGTGTGGGAGCGTGCGACCGGCCGGCCCGTCGCCCCCGGGATCGGCTGGGAGGACCTCCGCACGGTCGGCCGCTGCCTCGCCCTCCGCCCCTCGGGCATCCGTCTCGCCCCGAACCAGTCGGCGACCAAGCTCGCCCTCCTCCTCGAGCAGGTCGACGCAACCGACCGGCGCGCACTGTGCTTCGGGACGCTCGACACCTGGATGGCCTGGACCTTCACGGGCGGCAAGCTGCACGTGACCGACGCGACGAACGCCGCGGTCACCGGTCTCGTGCTCGAGGACGCCTCGGGGTGGGACGAGCGAGTCCTCGACGCGCTGGCGATCCCCCCCGAGGTCCTCCCTGAGATCGTCGACTCGGCCGGCCTGCTGGCACCGGCGAGCGCCCTGCCCGGCGCGCCGGTCATCGCCGCGCTCGTCGCCGACCAGCAGGCCTCCCTCGTCGGACAGGGCTGCCTCGAGCCGGGCAGCGCGAAGGGCACCTTCGGGACCGGCGCCATGCTCGACGCGACGGTCGGGACCATACGACCGCCCTTTCCCACCCGCGGACCAGGCGGAACCTTCCCGATCGTCGCCTGGCGCCTCGCCGGGCGCACGACGTGGGGGCTCGAGGCCATCATGCTCGCCGCGGGCAGCTGCCTCGCGTGGCTGCGCGACGGCCTCGGCCTGCTCGGTGACGTCGCCGAGTCCGACTCGCTCGCCGCGAGCGTGCGGGACGCCGGCGGGGTGATCTTCGTCCCCGCGCTCGCCGGGATGGGCAGCCCGGTGTGGGACTTCGGCGCGCGCGGGGCGTTCATCGGGCTCAGCGCGTCGACGAGCCGCGCCGAGCTCGTGCACGCTGTCCTCGAGGGCATCGCCCAGCGCGGTGCCGACCTGCTCGAGGCGCTCGAGGCCGACGGCGGCCGGCGCGTCGAGCAGCTGCGGGTCGACGGCGGCATGAGCGCCAACGCCTCGTTCCTCCAGCTCCTCGCGAACGCCCTGCAGCGCCCGGTCCTCGCCTCGGGCGCGCTCGACGCGACGACGCTCGGTGCGGCCTTCCTCGCCGGGACGGCGGTCGGCACCTGGGGAGCGCTCGAGGAGACGGCGCAGCTGAACCCGCCGCGCGCCGTGATCGAGCCGCGGCGCCGGCTCGATCGAGAGCGCTGGCTCGACGCGCGGGCGAGGGCGCTGCGCACCGTCCCGAGCCTCTCGGCCCTCGACTTCTGAGCGACGAGCACGCGAGCGAGGACGGCGGGCTCGCACGCCGGCTCCGGCACCTCACCGGCGTGCCACACCCTCGGGGCAGCCGAGGGCCAGGGAGGGCGGCCGGCTCGCCGGGCCCAGGTCGGCCGCTCCGGCGCACGCCGCCGGGCTCCCCCCTTCGGGCCAGCCCCCCCGGTGGCCCTCGGGGGGCGGCGCCTCGCCCCGGGAGTCGCGAGCGGCGCGTCGGCGCGTCGCCAGCGCAGCGGCCGCGACGCTCGCAGCCGTCACGACGCCGAAGGCGACGATGCCGGGCCGGACGCCGAGGCGGCCGGCGACCTCGCCGAGCAGGAACCCCCCGACCGGCGTCGTCCCACCCATGAGGAGCACGTAGATGCCCATCACGCGCCCGCGCAGGTGGTCGGGTGCGAGCAGCTGCAGGCGCGTGTTCGCCGTGATCGTCACGACGATGCTCGCGACGCCACCGCCCGCGACGAGGAGCAAGCTGGCGAGGTACGAGCGCGACAGGCCGACGAGCGCGAGCGCAGCCCCGAGCGCGAGCGCCCCCTCGACGAGGCGGCGCTCGCTCGCCCGGCGGTCACGGGCGAGGAGCAGCGCCGCGAGGAGCGAGCCGGCACCGAACGCCGCCATGAGGTCGCCGAAGCCGGTCACCTGGCGGTGCACGAGGAAGCGGGCGACGAGCGGCATCACCACCTGCCAGTTCAACCCGAAGAGGCTGGCGGCGCCGAAGACGAGCACGACCCGGCGGATCGGCCCCGAGGAGCAGGCAAAACGCCAGCCGTCGCGCAGCTCTGCGAGCATCGACGCAGCCGGCCGGCCGCGCCGCGGCGGGCTGTGGGCGGGGCGGATGACGCCGAGCACGGCGATGGCGGGAAGGAAGCTCGCCGCGTTGAGGAAGAGCGCACCGGGCACGCCCCACGCGGCGACCGCCACGCCGCCGAGCGCGCCGCCGAGCATGCGGGCCGAGTTGAACTGCACGCTGTTGAGCGCCACGGCGTCGGCGACGAGGCGCCGCCCGACGAGCTCCGGGACGAAGGCCTGCTGGGCCGGGTTGTTGAGCGCGTTCGTCGTGCCGAGCGCGAACGCCAGCACCCCGACCTCCCAGAGCCGGACCGCGCCGGTGGCCACCAGCGCGCCGAGCGCAACGGCCTGCCCGGCAGACGCGCTCTGGGTCGCGACGAGCAGCCGGCGGCGCGGGAGGCGGTCGGCGACGACGCCACCGAGCGGAGCGAAGGCGAGCAGCGGGAGGAACTGCAGGAGGGTGACCGTGCCGAGCCACACGCCAGCGCGCGAGGGCGTGCGGGCGAGCTCGAGCACGAGCCACGCCTGGGCGACCGTCTGGGACCAGCTGCCGAGGCCGGAGAGGAGCTGGCTCGCCCAGTACCAGGCAAAGCTGCGGACGCGCAGCGCCGCGACGACGTGGCGCCAGGAGACCGCGTCGTCCTGCGGCAGCGCAGGCCCGCTGCCCGGCGCCTGCGAGTCGCCCCCGGGGTCGGCCGGGCCGACCGGTCGCGCGCGCTCCACGTCGCTCGAGGCTCGCCCGGCGCGCGCCGACCCGCCAGGGGCATTGGCCCCATCGCCCCGCTGCCCGGGCCGGACGTCAAGCAGCCGGGGCCAGCCGGCAGGTCACCACGGTCCGGTGGTGCTCGCGTTCGCGGCCTGCATCGCAGCGACGTAGTCGGCACGGGCGCCGGCGTCGCCGACGCCCGCCGGCGCGGCGAGCAGGCCGCGCAGCTGCTCGAGGCGGCCGAAGCCCTTGCGCGCCATCCAGGCGCGCAGGCCCTCGAGCAGGACCGCCACGTGATCGAGGCCGTGCCGCAGCAGGGCCGACGTGCTCATGACGACGTCCGCCCCGGCGAGCAGGTAGCGAGCGAGGTCCTCGGGGCCTTCGACACCGGTCGTCGCGGCGAGCGCGACGTCCAGTCGCCGGCGCAGCAGCGCGATCCACGTGCGCGCGAGGCGTCCCTCCGCCGGCGTGGACAGCCCGATCCCAGGCACCAGCGCGAAGGACTCCGGGTCGATGTCGGGATGCAGGAAGCGGTTGAAGAGCACCAGCCCGTCGGCCCCGGCCTCGACGAAGCGGCGCGCCATCTCGCCGACGGAGCTGTAGTAGGGGCTCATCTTCACCGCCACCGGCACGCCGACCGAGGCCTTGACGAGGCCGAGGACCTCGACGTGGCGCTCCTCGACGGCGCGTCCGGTGACCTCGGGGCCGACCGGCGCCGAGTAGAGGTTGAGCTCGATCGCCGACGCCCCCGCGTCCTGCAGCTGGCGCGCGGCGGCGGTCCAGCCCCCCGTCGTGACGCCGTTGAGCGACCCGATCACCGGGATCGGGATGCTCGCCCGGGCCCGCTCGAGCAGGCTCAGGTACTGGCGGGGACCAGCGTCGGCACCGGGGACCGCCGGGAAGTAGGTGAGCGACTCGGCGAAGCTCTCGCTGCCCGCCTCGACGAGGCGCGCCTGGCGATCGCTCTGCGCGCGGACCTCCTCCTCGAACAGCGAGTGCAGCACGATCGCACTGACCCCGGCGTCGGCCAGTCGGCGGATCCCCTCGAGGGTGTACGAGAGCGGCGACGGCGAGGCGACGAGCGGGTGCGCGAGCTCGAGGCCGAGGTAGGTCGTGCGAAGGTCCGTCACCGCTGCTTGCGGGCGTCGGCGGGGAACCTCCCCGCGGGACGCGTCGCCATCTCCTCGTAGACAGCCCAGCGCTGCAGCACCGCCGCCTGCGCCAGGGACCCGAGACGCTCGGCCTCGGCCGGGTCGGTCCCGGCGAGCATCGAGTAGCGCAGCTCGCGGCGTGTGTAGTCCGAGAGCGGGATCCTCGGCCGCGGCGAGTCGAGGAGGAAGGGGTTCGCCCCGGCGCTGCGCAGCAGGGGGTCGTAGCGGATGAGCGGCCAGTAGCCGCTCGCCGTCGCCCGGTACTGCTGGGCGAGGCCGTCTCGCATGTCGATGCCGTGCGCGATGCAGTGGCTGTAGGCGATGACGAGCGACGGGCCGTCGTAGGCCTCGGCCTCGCGCAGCGCGGTGAGCGTCTGCTGGGGGTCGGCGCCCATCGCGACACGGGCGACGTAGACGCTGCCGTAGGCGATCGCCTGCAGGGCGAGGTCCTTCTTCTCGACGGTCTTGCCGGCCGCGGCGAACTTCGCCACGGCGCCGAGCGGCGTGGCCTTCGACGCCTGGCCGCCGGTGTTCGAGTACACCTCGGTATCGAGGACCAGCACGTTCACGTCCCTGCCGCTCGCGAGCACGTGGTCGAGGCCGCCAGCCCCGATGTCGTAGGCCCAGCCGTCCCCGCCGACGATCCAGACGCTGCGCCGCAGCAGGTGGTCGGCGACGCTCGCGAGGTCGTCGGCCGCGGGCGAGTCGAGCGTTGCGAGGCGCCGGCGCAGGGTCGCGATGCGCGCCCGCTGGGCGGCGAGCTCGGACTCGCTCCGCTGGGGCGCGCCGAGCAGGGCGTCGACGAGCTCGGCGCCGAGCGCGTCGCGCAGCTCGACGAGACGGGCGCGCGACGGCGGCGTGGTGGTCCGCCGCGAGGCGCAGGCCGAGCCCGAACTCGGCGTTGTCCTCGAACAGCGAGTTCGACCACGCCGGCCCCCGGCCGTTCTCGTCGGTCGTCCAGGGCGTGGTCGGGAGGTTCCCGCCGTAGATCGACGAGCAGCCCGTGGCGTTGGCGATCACGGCCCGGTCGCCGAAGAGCTGGGACACGAGCCGGAGGTAGGGGGTCTCGCCGCACCCGGCGCAGGCACCGGAGAACTCGAACAGCGGCGTGAGGAACTGCGCGCCGCGCACCGTCGCGAAGTCCACCCGGGGTCGCTCGACGGCGGGCAGGGACTCGAAGAACGCGACGTGCTCGCGGCTCGACGCGACGAGCGGCTCGCGCCAGGCGAGGTTGATCGCCCGGCGGGTCGGCTCGGTGGGCGCCACCGTCCGCTCGGCGGGCACCATGTCGCCGCCGGCGAAGACGCCCGGCGCTCCGGTCATCATCGAGGAGGACACGACGACGGTGCCGTCGGGCGCGAGAGCGACCCCGGGGACCGAGCGGAGGAAGGCGGTGTCGCTCTCCTGGCCGAGCGCGAGGATCAGGCTGTCGGCGGGGAGGGTCTCGAGGCGTCCGGTCGGGTGCGGGACGCCGGCGTCGTCGAGCTCCATCGCCTCCACGACGAGCTCGTGGCCCTCGAAGGCGCTGATGGTGCGCAGCCAGTTGATCGTGACGCCCTCGGCCTCGGCCTCGGCCGCCTCCTCGGCGTGGGCGGGCATCTGCGCCCGGGTGCGCCGGTAGATGACGAGGGCATCGGTGGCGCCGAGGCGCCTGGCTGTGCGCGCCGCGTCCATCGCCGTGTTGCCGCCGCCGTAGACCGCGACGCGGCGGCCGAGCGCCGGCCGCTCGCCCTCGGCCACGGCCCTGAGGAACGACACCGCGTCGAGAATGCGCCCGGCGTCGCGCGCGGGGATGTCGACGCGCTTCGACAGATGGGCGCCGACCGCGACGAACACGGCGTCGAACGCTCCCTCGCGCCGCTCGGCCTCGAGGTCCTCGACCCGGTGGCCGCGCACGACGCGCACGCGAAGGCCGCCGAGGCGCTCGACCTCCGCGTCGAGCACGTCGCGTGGCAGCCGGTAGGCGGGGATGCCGTAGCGCATCATCCCGCCCGGCTGCGCGCCGGCGTCGCGGACCTCGACCTCGTGCCCCCGGCGGGCGAGGTGGTAGGCGGCGGACAGTCCGCTCGGACCGGCACCGACGACGAGCACCCGCCTGCCCGTGGGCGGCGGCGGCCCGGGCAGCGGCCAGCCACGCTCCAGCGCGAGGTCGCCGAGGAAGCGCTCGAGCGCGTGGATCGACACCGCCTCGTCGAGCTCCGCCCGGTTGCAGGCGTCTTCGCAGGGGTGGTAGCAGACGCGCCCCTCGATCGCGGGGAACGGGTTGTCGGCCACGAGGAGCTGCCAGGCCTGCTCGTGACGGCCCGCCTCGATCGAGGCGAGCCACGCCTGGACGTTCTCGCCGGCAGGGCACGCCGCGTTGCAGGGGGGCAGGAGGTCGACGTAGACGGGTCGGCGGGTTCGGACTGGCCCGGCCCACGACCGACCGTGGACGAGATCGGGCAGGGTCGTGAGGTCGGGCCGTCTCACGGCTCGAGCCCCGGCGCGAGCGGGGCGGGACCGTGCCGACGGGCGCGAGCGCACGGCGGCGGCCCGCACGCGAGGAGCGAGGTCTCAGGTGGTGCCGGCGCGAGGTACGACGCGCCCACAGCCTACGGCGCGAGCGCGCGCCGCTGCGAGCGGGGCACGCGACGGCGCGCCGCCGGCGTCGCGCCCGGCCCGTGGCCCGCGCGCGGGCCGCACCCGCTCACGGCACGAGGAGGCTCCGGGCCTCGGCGAGCGGGGCGCCGCGCGCGACCAGCGGCCGGAGGGCGGTGACCTGGCGGGGACGGCCGAAGCCGACGACCCCGCTGAGGCGTCCGGCACGCACGCAGCAGGCCACGAAGCGCCCGGATGCGAGGCTGCCGTCGATCACCTCCACGTCGTCCTCGGGCATCGGCAAGCCGAGTGCCTGCACCTTCGTGTCGAAGTGGTCCGACCAGAAGTACGGGACCGGGACGTACGGCGGCGGTGCGCCCTCGGCGAGGAGGCTCGCAGCCGCGTGCGCGCCCTGCTCCGCCGCGTTCGTCCAGTGCTCGAGGCGGACGAGGCCGCGAGCGGCCGGGTGCGGCCACCGGGCGACGTCGCCCGCGGCCGCGACCCCGGGAGCGGCGAGCAGGGCGGCGTCGCAGACGACGCCGTCCTCGAGGCGGAGCCCCGAGCCAGCGAGCCAGTCGACCTCGGGGACGACCCCGATCGCCACGAGCACGACGTCGGCTGGGAGGCGGGAGCCGTCGGTCAGCTCAACCGCCTCCACGTGGCCCTCTCCCGCCAGCGCCCGCACCCCGACCCCGGTGCGCACCACGACACCGCGGCGCTCGTGCAGGGCCCGCAGCGCGGCGCCCAGCTCGGCGGCGAGCACGCGCCCGAGCGGCTCGGCGAGCGGCTCCACGACCGTCACCTCGCAGCCGAGCTCGCGAGCCGTCCCGGCCACCTCCATGCCGAGGAAGCCGCCGCCGACGACGACGAGGCGAACGCTGGGCTCGCCGAGGGCGTCGCGCAGGGCGAGCGCGTCGCCCCGGCTCCGCAGGGTGTGGACGCCCTTCAGGTCGCGCGCCCCCGGCAGCGTGCGCGGCGTGGCCCCCGTGGCGATGACGACCCCGTCGAAGGCGACCTCGGAGCCGTCCTCGAGCTCGCAGCGACGACCCTCGACGTCGAGCGCGCTCGCCCGCACGCCGAGGCGGGCGTCGAGCTGGAGGGACTCGAGGTGCTCGCGCGTGCACAGCGCGAGCGCCGGCTCGTCGAGCCGTCCGGCGAGGAAGCGCTTGGACAGCGGCGGGCGGTCGTAGGGGAGGCCGGCCTCCGCGCCGACGAGGACGATGCGGCCGGCGTGGCCGAGCGCGCGCAGCTGCTCGCAGGCGCGCAGTCCCGCGAGCGACGAGCCGACCACGAGGACCGTGCCGGCCCGCTCGACCACGGCCGCCCCGCCTCCCAAGGACGCGCCGGGTGCTCCCGCTGGCTCAGGTGGCATCGGCGCTCCCCTGCTCGCCCCCGATGCCCTCGAGGCGGGGCAGCAGCGCGTCGACGCGCGCCCGAGCGCCCCGGATGCGCCGATCCAGCTCCTCGACGATCTCGACGGCGCGCTGGAAGCGGACCTCGAGCACGTCGACGTCCACGACGCCGTTGTCGAGCTCGCCGATGATGCCGTCGAGCTCGGCCGCGGCGTCCCGGTACGACAGCTCGCTCACCGGCACCTCGCCTGCACCCGGCGCGACCTCGTCGATCGCCCTACCCCCTCGCGTGCCCGGCTGGCGCGCCCAACCGGTGCTCCTCCTGGGCGCTGCGCAGCGCCTCCACCCTCGTCACGACGCTACCGTCGCTGACGGTCACCCGCAGGCGCTCCCCGGGGCGGCGCCCGACGACGGAGCGAACGATCCGTCCCGCCTCGTCTCGCGTGAGCGACCAGCCGCGCTCGAGCTGACGACGCGGGTCGTACGCGCGCAGCACCTGGCGACGACGGCCCACCTCCTGGGCCTCGGCCGCCGTGCGCCGGGCGAGCGCGTCGACGAGCGCCCGCCGGCGCGACGCGAGCGTCTGCCGGGCGCGCTCGAGCTCGACGACCGCGGCGCGCTCGACACGGCTGCCGCGCACGACGAGCTCGTGGAGGTGCAGCTCGAGCTGGTGGCGCGCCCCGCTGCGCAGCGTGCGCGCCTGCCCGTCGAGGCCGTGGCGGGCCGCCTCGAGGCGGGCGCGCGCCAGGCCGGAGAGCTCCCCGACACATTGGCGCACGGCGTCCCAGTACTCGCGCACGGCGGCGACCACCGCCTCGCCGCAGGCGGTCGGCGTGATGTACGAGCGGTGGGCGACCTCGTCGGCGACCGAGCGGTCGCCCGTGTGGCCGATGCCGGTCCACACGGGGAAGGGCGCGGTCGCGATCGCCCGCGCGACGACCTCGTCGTCGAACGCGGCGAGGTCGCCCCTCGCCCCGCCGCCGCGCACGACGACGGCGAGGTCCGGCTGGAACGCGACGAGGCGGCCGAGGGCCGCTGCGAGCTGGGCCGGTGCCTCCGGCCCCTGCACGAGCGAGCCCTCGAGGCGCACGACGAAGGCGAAGCCCGAGCGCTCCAGCTGGCCGACGAAGTCGCGGTGCGCCTCGCTCCCGGGGCTCGTGACGACCCCGACGCGCAGCGGCACGGGCGGGAGGGGGCGTCGGCGGTTCGCGTCGAGGAGCCCCTCGGCCTCGAGCGTGGCGAGCAGCCGCCGGCGCGCCGCGGCGATGCTGCCGAGGAGCGCCTCCACGTCGAGGGCCGTGAGGGTGAGGCTCAGCTTGCTGGACCGGTCCAGGACGGAGACCCGACCTCGCACGCGTACCACCCGGCCGATCTCGAGCTCGACGCCGGCCGCCGCGAGCGCCGCCGCGATCGGCGGCCAGTCGCGTGCCCAGCAGACGACCTCGAGCTGCTGGGAGGCACGCCCGCCGGGCGAGTCGTGGTCGGCGAGCTCGAGGTAGCGATGCCCGCCACGCTCGCGCAGGTTGCGGATCTCCCCCGCCACCCAGACCTCCCCCGCGAACTCCCGGTCGATCGCGCGCCGCACCCGCTCGTAGAAGGCGGCGATGCTGAGGGTCTCCGCCTCCGCATCGGAGGCGGCCGCGGTGTCCTCCGGTGGTACGGCCGCTCGCGCCGTCCCCTGCGCCCGGAGACCCTCGATCCGCTGGCGAAGCTGCGCAGCCGTGTCCAGGGGTCGGCGCGAGCGGCGCCCTGTGGGCGCGGCCCGTGCGACCGGCCTCGGCTCGTCGGGTACCGCCCCCTCGCCGCGCGCGTCGAGGCCGAACTCGAAGCGCAGCTCCTCGGGAGCGCCGCCGCTCGCCATGGCAGCAGGCTAACGCCCGGCCGTCTCCCCGGCGTGGAGCGCGCACAGCGTCGGTGCGTGCGGCACAATGGGGGAGGCGGCGAGCCGACCGGGTGGCCGCGTTCCGCCGGGTGAGCCGGTGGGATGAGGAAGGTCGGGGCTCCACAGGGCAGGGTGCTGGCTAGCGGCCAGTCGGGGTGACCCGCAGGAAAGTGCCACAGAGAACAGACCGCCGATGGCCTTCGGGCACAGGCAAGGGTGAAACGGCGCGGTAAGAGCGCACCGCGACCTGGGTGACCAGGTCGGCACGGCAAACCCCACCCGGAGCAAGGCCAAGCGTGGGACGGGTGGCCCGCCCGACGTCCCCAGGTAGGCCGCGTAGATGGATGGCCACCCCCCGGGCGCAGCCCGGGGACAGAACCCCGCCTACAGGTCGACTCGCCGCCGCGACCTGCTCAGATGTGCGGAAATGGCGTCCGAGCAGGTCAGTTATATCGTCGCTGTCTCGCACCGTCGCGCGTCGTCTCGCGGATGCTCGCGGACGTCTCGCAGACGAGGAAGGGCCCGCGACCGACCGCCGCGACGACGCATGACGACGGATACGGCGGCGATGCGCTCCCGGACCGGCTTCGCTCCCCGAACGAGGTGATCGGGGCGATCCGCGCCGCGGTCGGGGAGGACTTCGTCGTCGGCGTGGAGCTCCCCTCGTCCTCGTGACAGGAGGTCGACGACGCGGCGGGCGTCACCGAGACCGCGACCGAGCTCGCGACGATCGTCGCCCGCTTCGAGGAGGCCCGGGTCGACCGTCTCGAGGCCTCCTCCTGGAGGCTCGGGTCCCCACGTAGCCGGCGTCCGACCGCGGCCTCGCGGGGTGGACGCGCGCCGTCGTGCGCGTCCCGGTCATGGTCGTCGGCGGCGTAGGCCTCGGCGTCGACGTGATGGAGACCCTCGGGCCGCGCGGTACGGGTCGCGCCGGCCTGCGCGAGCTCGCGCGCCGCCGCCGAGGTGCGTTCGACCTCGTCGGCGTCGGCCGGAGCCAGGTCGGTGACCCCGACCGGATCGCGAAGGTCCGCCGCGGCGTCCTCGAGGAGATCCGCGGCTTCACCCGCGCTGACGTCAGCGATGGCGGCGAACTCCCCACGGCGGTCGCCGACGCCCACCGGCACTGACTCCTCGGGCTACGCGGGCCCCGCGCGCCGGAAGCTCGGCCCGCGGGGACCCGCGGCCCGGAGAGCTGGGGCGGGTCCGCATCGAACAGGCCAGTCCGGACCGCGCCAGTCAGGACCTCCGCGCCGAGAGGTGCCGGTTGCGGCTCGCCGCCCGGCGCGCGCTGCGCTCGACGAGCGTGAGGGACCGCACGCTCGCCCTGCCGTTCGCGACGACGGTCACCCGCACGACCACCCGGTGGGTGCGCGCGAGGAGGAGCCGTCCCGACCGATCGAGCGGCACCGACAGGGTGTGGACGCCGGATCCGGCGGCGTAGGTGCGCGCCCCGAGCGTGAGGACACGCCGGCGGAGAACCGTGCGCACGACCTGATGACCGTGGACGACGACGGGGGTCTCGATCCGCTCGAGCACCGTAGCTCGGAGGCGGACGCTGCCGCGACACGTCGCGACGAGACAGGTGAGCCGGATCGTCGCCTGCCTCCCTCCCGGCGCGACCAGGGCCGCGCCGCTCCCGAGCGTCGCCGCGACCGAGAGGTGCGTCCCGCCCACCGGCGCGCTGGTCGTCGTCGGCGAGCTCGTCGTTGCCGGTGCGCTCGTCGTCGTCGGCACGCCCGTCGTCGGCGTCCCCGGCGCGGCGGTCGCGACGACCTGACCCGAGCCGTCCCCCGCGACGCAGAAGCTCGTCGACGCGCACGCGAGGGACGTAAGGGCCTGTCCCGGGTCGACGACGCTCGCGGTCCACGACGACCCGCCAGCGGACGGGTTGTCGGAGACGAGGACCTGACCGCCCACGTCGGTGGCGACACAGAAGCTCGTCGTGGGGCAGGAGATCGCGGTGATCTTGGACGAGGCGACCGAGGATGCAGTGGACCAGTTGACCTCGTTGGTCGGATCGCCGTTCGCGGTGAGGATGTTCCCCGCGTTGTCCCCGGCCACGCACAAGCTCGTCGAAGGACAGGAGACCGCGGTGACCATGTTCTTCCCGTCGACGTCGCCGACGTCGATCCACGCGGTCGAACTGGTGGTGTTCGTGGGCTGCGTCGAGGCGAAGACGTCCGCGGGGCTCAGCTGGCTGCTCCACTGGCCGCCGACGACACAGAGCGCGCTCGAGGGGCACGAGATCGAGCTGAACGCACTGGTCGTGAGCGTGTCCCAGGACTCAGCGTTGTCGAGCGACCAGGCTGACGACTGTCCGGTCGGAGTCGTCGAGAAGAACGCGCGCCACTGCGCGTCGACGAAGACGCACAGGTCGGTGGACGGGCAGGAGATCGAGGTGATGTCGCGGCTGTAGGTGTCGACGGTTGGGACGGTGGTCCACGACGAGCTCGCGGGATCCGTCGAGAAGAGGACCGACGAGTTGTTGTCGACGGCGACGCAGAGGCCCGTCGAGGGACACGAGATCGAGGTGATCGTGTTGGTCCCGTCGACGTTCACGCGTGTCCAGGTCGCCGCCCCGTCGGTCGAGTAGAGGATGTTCCCCGTGTCGTCCCCGGCGACACAGAGCGTGCTCGACGGACACGCGAGCGCGGTGATGATGCTGGAGGCCTGGTCGATCGAGGTCGGCGGACCCCAGCTCGGCGCGGCGCTCGCGCGGGGGGCGCCGAGGAGCGCGACGGCCGCGCCCCCGAGGCCGAGTGCGACGGCGAGGAGCGCGCCGAGCGCGCTCGCGCGCCATCTCCGGCGCACCCCGGTCGCCTCGCCCGTGATCGGACCCCTCGCCTGCACCCTCGCTCCCTTCTCTCGGTTCCCGGACTTCTCCCCCGGCCCCCTGGCCACCAGGCGCGCCCGTGCGCCCGATCAGTCGCACGGGCCGGGACGGTGCGACTCTCTGATCCCCCGGAACGAGGCGCACTAGGGTGAAGACCCGAGAGTTTTCGTGGGGCAGGGTTCTCCGGGCGAAGGTTGTCCGGGAGGGTGGAGATGGCGGCGCGCGGACCGCGTCCCGCGCTGTTCCTCGAACGGGATGCGGAGCGCCGTGCGATCGCGGGCGCTCTGCGCGCCGCGAGACGCGGGTCCGGCCGGCTCCTCGTCGTCGAAGGCGAAGCGGGGATCGGCAAGTCGCGCCTGCTCGACCACGCGGCGCGCCGCGCGCGGGCGGCCGGGATGGAGGTCCTTCGCGCCCGCGGCGACGAGCACGAGCAGGCGCTCGCGTTCGGCGGCGCGCTGCAGCTGCTCGAACCCGTCGTCCGCGCGCGTGGGGAGGGGGCCGCAGAGCTGTTCGCGGGTCCGGCCCGCCTCGCGGCCGACTTGTTCACGGAGGGCACGGCGAGCCTCGGCGTAACCGGAGAGGCCCGCGCCATGGCGATCGTCCGCGGGCTCTACGAGATGGTCGCGACCCTCTGCCGGTCTGGGCCGGGCAGCGGTCCCGTCGCGCTCGTGGTCGACGATGCGCAGCTCCTCGACACGTTGTCGCTGCGCTTCCTGGCCTACCTCGCGCACCGGCTCCGGGGTCTCGCGCTCGCCGTCGTCGTCGCCTTCCGCGCCGACGGCGTCGCCGAGGTGTCCGAGCTGGCCGCGCTCGCGCACGAGGCGGCGGCGGTTCTGCGCCCCGCGCCGCTCAGCACGGACGCGGTGGCGGCGCTCCTTCGCCGCGGCCTTCGCGCACCGGAGGTCGCGCCGGAGTTCGCTGCCGCGAGCGCCGCGGCGACCGGCGGGAACCCCTTCCTCGTCACCGAGCTCGTCGCCGAGCTCGCCCGCGCCGGGGTCCGCCCCGACGCCGACGGCCTCGCGGCGCTCGACGCGATCGCGCCCGCCGGGGTCCTGCGCGCGGTCGTGCGACGGATCGACCGGCTCGGACCGGCGGCCGCTGCCCTCGCGCGCGCGGTCGCGGTCGTCGGCGAGATCGACCTCGCGATGGCCCGAGTACTCGCCCGGCTCCCCGACGTGGCCCAGACGGCCGCCGCCGCGGACGCCCTCGCGGACGTCGGCCTCCTCGCCCCTGGTGAACCGCTCCGGCTCCGCCACCCCCTCGTCGCTGCCGCGATCGCCGCCGGGGTACCCGCGGGAGCCCGCGCGGCCCTCCAGCTCGCGGCCGCGCGCGCCCGCGACGCCCGAGGCGACCCTGCCGAGCTCGTCGCGCCCCACCTGCTCGGCGCGCTCACGACCGGCGACGACCGGGTCGTCGCCGTGCTCGAGGAGGCGGCCGCGCGCGCCCGCGCGCGGGGCGCGCCCGCCCTCGCCGCCCGCTACCTCGAGCGGGCGCTGCGCGAGCCGCCGGCCCCCGAGGTCCGGCTCCGCCTCGTCCGTCTCCTCGCCGAGGCCGAAGCCGCCGCCGGCCTCCCGGGTGCCGTCGAGCACCTCGACGACGCCCTCGCGTCCACCGCCGAGCGCGCGGCGCGCGTCGAGCTGCTGAGCGCTCTCGGGCGGATCCTCATGGGCGCCGGCCGCCACGAGGAGGCCGCCGCGGCCTTCCAGCGCGCCCTCGCCGAGGACATCGACGGCCCCGATGCGCGCCGGCGCGAGCTGCGCGCCCTCATCGCGTGCGCGCTCGCCTCCGGGCGGGGCGAGGTCGCGGGGGTCCGTGCGGTTGTCGCGGACCTCGCCCGAGTCGGCAGCGGCGAGGAGCTCCCCGTCGAGCGGGTCGCCCTCGCGCTCGTCGCCTCTCAGGAAGCGCTCGCCGGTGCCCCGCGGACCGCCTTCGCGCCCCTCCTCGAGCGGGCCCTCGCCGATGGCGGGGAGGCCGTCGTCGCCGGGATCGAACGCGACGGCGGGCTCATGCTCACGCCTGCCGCAGTCGCGCTCCTCTACGCAGACGACCTCGACCGCTCCCGGGCACTCCTCGGGCGCGCGCTCGCGCAGGCGTGCGCACTCGGGTCGGTCCCCGCCGCGGCGACGGTCCGCTACCTGCGCTCGTGGGTCCTCTTCTTCACAGGAGCGCTCGAGGACGCAGCCGAGGACGCCGCGCGCGCCCTCGACGCGCGACGCCTCGGTTGGGGGATGTACGCGGGGGCCGCGTGCGCCGTCCTCGCGCACGCGCGTCTCGAGCTCGGGGACCTCGCCGGCGCCGAGGCCGCGCTCGCGCAGGCCAGCCACCTCGGCCTTGCCGCGGACGCCTGGGAGCTCTCGATGCTCCTCGTCGCGCGCGGCCTTCTCGGCCTCGCCCGCGGAGACCCGGCCGCGGCCCTCGCCGATGCCTGCGCCGCGGGCCGGCGGGTCGCGTCCGAAGGGGTCTCCGCGCGACCGATCCCCTGGCGGCTCGTTGCCGCGCGCGCGGCGCTCGCACTCGGCCGGTGCGACGAGGCCCGCGCGCTCGCCGCGGAGGAACGCGAGCGCGCGGAGGCAACCGGGGTCCCCCGGACCGTGGGCCTCGCGCTCAGACTCTGCGGCCTCGTCGACGACGGTCCGGACGCGCCCGAGTGGTCCGCGCAGGCCGTCTCCGTCCTCGAGGGGTCGCCGTCGCGCCTCGCCCTCGCACACGCGCTCGTCGACCTGGGCGCCGCCCTCCGGCGGCGGAAGCAGCGCCGGGAGTGCCAGGAGCCGTTGCGGCGAGGCCTCGAGCTCGCGGAGCGCTTCGGTGCGCGCCCGCTCGCCGCGTTCGCGCGCGACGAGCTCCGGGCCGCCGGCGCGCGGCCGCGGCGCGCGGCCGTCTCGGGCCTCGCGTCGCTCACCCCGAGCGAGCTGCGCGTCGCGACGCTCGCGGCGAGCGGACTCACGAACCGGGAGATCGCGCTCCGCCTGGTCGTCACGACGAAAGCCGTCGAGTTCCACCTGCGGCACGTGTTCGCGAAGCTCGGCGTCTCCCGGAGGGGCGCGCTCGCGACGATCGTGGGAAGCGATCCGCCCGGACCACACCCCGCGCCTGGGGACCTCGGGCCCCCCCTCCGCTAGCCGCACGGCCCGGGCGCGGGGGGACGAGCGCTCGACGAGCGGGCGGGGTGCCGCGAGCGGCGCACTCGCGCCGCCGCCGTCGAGGATGCGGACGCGCCTGAAGGCATCCGCGAGTGCGCCGAACACGCCGAGGGCCTCCTCACCGTCGAGTCCGCTCGGCGCACTCGCTGGCAGCCTCGCGATCGAGCGCTGGGGCGCCTCGATCTCCTCGATCTCCTCGATCTGTTCCAGGACCGGAACCCTCGGGATGCGTACGGGCGTCCGCACGCACGCCGGGGCAGCGGAGGGTCGCCGGATCCCGCTCCATCCGGTGCCGCCCGCCGCGGCCCGTCCCCGGCGGCGAGGTCCCTCACGGGCGGCCCGCGCCACTGGCGGGGAGCGTGATCACGCTCGCGTCGACCGAGGCCGGCGGGAGCGGAACGGTCGCGGAGCGGCGCGCGCGGCCGGCCGCGACGAAGGCGCGTCGGTTCCCGGAGCAACCCGTCGGCGTCTCGGCCGTCGACCGCCAGCTCGCCCTCCTGTCCGACGGATCTCCCCGGCTCACCAGCGACCGAGGCGTCGCACCGGACCATTCCGTTCCCCGCGGAGCCGCGGATGCCCTGGCGGCTCGCCTGGGCGGCCTACCGAGTCGGTCCCGAGGGCTTCGCCTCCCCGCAGACGGCTGGGTCCCCGATCCGGCGCACCGTCTTCTTCGGGATCGGGCGGCGCGCGGTGGGAGCAGCCGAGGCGCCAGCCGGCACCGGCGCCGACGCGCTCGGCCACCTCGGTGCGAGCGTCCTCGTTCGCCACGGCGAACCGCTGACGACGGTCCAGCCTGTCTCGGCAACCGAGACGCCGAACACCGACGGCCACCTGTGGCCCGACTCCGAGGACCAGACGCCGTCGACGACGTGCTCGGACGTACGCGGACGTCTCGCCGACGTCGACGGCCGAGACGAGTCAAGAGCGCAGGTCAGAGGCCTCGCACAGCCGCTCTCGTCCAGAACCGCGCCGCCCACCGCGCTCCTACTGGCCAGATGGCGAGCGGACGGCCCCCCGGCCCGAGCGGTCCCGGACGCGACGCCACCGGCCCGGGAGCAAGGCTGGACCGTCGCGCCCTGCTCGCCGGACGCGGCGCACGCCGGCAGCGAGCTGGCCGGCCTGCAGCCCGGCGACCGGCGAACCGGCGCGGTGGCGTTGCCGCCCGCGCTGCCCCGTGCAGGCGGATTGCGCAGCTGCGCCAGGGGCGACGAGACACGCGACTGACGGTGGCGGGACCGGCGGCCAGACCAGCGCCTGCGGCCTCGACCCGCCGTCGCGACGAGCCCGACGGGCCCACCTCCACGCGAGGTCGGTGCGCCCCGGGTGCACGATGCGCCGAAACACGAGTGGCCAGCGTTTGCAGTGCATACGATTCGGGGAACAGCTCACCATCTCGAGGGTCCGATGAGCGCGTCCCCGCCGCGTCGAGTGCTGCTGCTGCCCCCGGACGCCACGAGCGCGCGTGCCGCACGGGAGTGGCTGGCAACTCACCTCGGCGACGCACCGACCGCCACGGTCGACGCCGCGCTCCTGCTCGTCTCGGAGCTCGTGACGAACGCGGTGCTCCACGCCCGCACCTCGATCGAGGTCCGCCTGGAGCGGTGCGGGGAGGCGGTGCGGGTGGAGACCGTCGACGGGAGCACGCTCCTGCCGACGGCCAGACGGTGGTCTCCCGACGCCACGACCGGCCGGGGCCTCCACCTCGTCGAGCGCGTGGCGAGCAGGTGGGGCGTCGTCGCCGAGGCCGACCGCAAGACGGTCTGGTTCGAGCTCGGCGGCGCCACGTCCGGCGGCCGGGGGCCCACGGACTCGCCGCCCGACCCGTCGGCGCGCGCTCGTCGCAGCGAGGAGCCGCTCCGCCCCTACCACCTCCTCGGGATCCCTTCGGAGCAGATGGCGCACGCGGCCGAGCACTACGAGGGGCTGCTGCGCGAGCTCCAGCTCCTCGTCGTCCACCACCGGGTGGGCGGCGAGGCGGGCGAGCGCCTCGTCGAGCTCGCCGCGGCGATCACCGGCCGCTTCCCCGCGCCGTCGATCGCCGACCCGAGGTGCTCGACGACCGCGTCGGCGCTCGACCTCGAGGACTACCTCTACTACGTGCCCGATGAGGTCGCCGCCGGCTGCCGCGAGCTCGACCACCTCCTCGACGAGGCCGACGACTACTGCCGGGAGGGTCGCCTCCTCCTCACGCTCGCGCCGAGCCCCCTGGCCGTCGCCGTCCGCAGGTGGTGCCTCGGGGAGTTCGCGCGCCAGGCGCGCGGCGAGCGCCCCGTGCCCTGGACCGAGAGCGCCTGGTCGCGCACCGTGCCGGGCGCGTGCCCGCACGGGCCCCGGGCCGACGTCGCGCTGCGGCAGCGCCAGGTCGGCAGCCGCACGGTCCTCGAGCTCGAGGGCGAGCTCGACCTGCACGCCGCGCCCCGCCTGCGCGAGCAGCTCCTCGAGGCGACGAGCCACGGTCCCTCCCGGCTCGTGCTCGACCTCGCAGGCGTCCGCCTCGTCGACTCGACGTGCCGCTCCCTGCTCCTCGCCGGCCTGCGGCGCTCGCGCGACCGAGGCGGTGACCTCTGCGTCTGCCACCTCGCGCCAGGCGTCGCGCACGCGCTACGCCTGGACGGCGAGCTCCCGATCTTCGAGACCCTCGACGAAGCCCTCCGCGCCTGACGTCTGCGCCGGCGAGCGGCCCCGGCCGGGCCGGGCCACCAGCGGCCACCGGCCGTGCTCCCGGCACGCGCCGAACGGGCCGTGCCGGGCTGCGAGCGGTCAGTCCTCGACGCTGAGCACCGTGTCGAGGCCGACGATGCGCAGCAGCGAGCGGACGCTCCTCGACGGCGCGCGCAGCACGAGATCGCCTCCGCTGCCGCGCAGGCGCTTCGAGGCGTGGATCAAGGTCGCGAGGCCTGTCGAATCGAGGAAGTCGAGCGCCGCCAGGTCGAGGACGACGCGGCGAGCGCCGCCGTCGACCGCCTCGTCGAGCAGGGTGCGAAGCGACGGTGTCGTCGCGATGTCGAGCTCGCCGGCGACCTCGACGACGAGCTCGGCCGCCGTTCGCCGGGCCTGGATGCGCAGGAGGCCCGCCGCGCCGCCGTCGGTCTCCCCGGCCGCAGGCTCGGCCCCCATCGCTCCAGTCGCCATCGCTCCCATAGGGAGAGGATGGCTCGCCGCCACCGTCACGTAAAGGGCGCGGCGACCTCGGCGAGCGGCCGAGCGCCCACGCAGCGTCCGGCCCCCCTGGCAGGGACGGCGCGAAGCGCCCAGCACGGCGTTTCGCACCGCTCGACCGGGGTAGTCCGTTGGTAGTAGTTCCCCCGTGGGAGAGGAGAGCGATGCACCACGCCAACCGGCCCCATCGACGCCGGCGCACGCCGTCGCCGATCGGCACGGCGAGCCACCGGCTCGTGAGCGGGACGGGGAGCGACACCGTACCGGACGTCGCGCCGTCGACGCTTGGGAACCTCGACGCCTGCTAGCAGTGCAGGTCGACGAGCCCAGCGAGGAAGCACCACCTGCTTCGCACCCCGCCGAGGAGGAGGCCGGTGCCACCGGCGAGGAGGGCGCACCCGGCTCGGGGGCTCGGCCCGGTCCCCCGCGCCGCCTGCCGCCCGACGCCGCCCGCTGGCGGGCGTTCGGCCCCGAGGACCGCGGCGAGATCGTCCTCCCCTGCGCCGACACGAGCCCCGCCGCGGCCCGGCAGTGGCTGCGCCACGAGCTCGCCGGGGCTCCGCCCGAGCTCATCGGCAGGGCGGTCCTCCTCGCCTCCGAGCTCACCACGAACGCGGTCCTGCACGCGCGTACCGAGCTCCGCCTCGCCTACCGCGCCCTACCGGGCGGGCTGCGCGTCGAGGTCGGTGACTCGAGCCCGGCGATGCCGATCGCCAAGCGCTACGGCCTCGAGGCCGCCACCGGGCGGGGCCTCACCCTGCTCGGCTCGCTCGCCCAGCGGTGGGGCATCGACATCGTCCCCGACGGCAAGGTGGTCTGGTTCGAGCTCGACGACCGCCGCCCCGTGGGCCGGTCGGCCGTCCCGGGTCGCGGCCTCGCCCGAGACCGGACGGAGGGACCCGGCGCTCGAGGCCACGGCGAGGACCTCCTCGCCTACCGCCTCCTCGGCCTGCCGATCGGCCTCTACCTTCGGACGACCGCCCACTACGAGGGGCTCCACCGCGAGCTGCGGCTCCTCAGCGGCAGCGGCGAGAGCCCGATGTCCGCCGCCCCGCGCCGGCTCCTCGAGGCGATCGAGCGACTCGGCACGCCGTTCTTCCTGTTCGCCGCCGACCAGGCGGCCATGCTGCGCGAGGCGGCGTCGCGCGGGAGCACCTCCCTCGACCTCGTCCACCGGCTGCCGCGTCGGCTCGGCGAGTCCTTCGAGCTGCTCGACGCCGTCCTCGACGAGGCCGACGCCTACTGCGCGAGCGCCGACCTCCTCCGCACGGAGCCGCCGAGCGCGGATGTCGTCGCCTTCCGCAAGTGGCTCGCCAGCGAGCTCGTACGCCAATCCCGCGGCGAGCCCCCCGTCGCCTGGCCGGAGAGCCCGTTCGCGGCACGGCTCGCTGACGGGCCATGAGCGAGGACGGCACGGCAGGCGGCGGCCGACCGCCGGGCGGCGAGAGCGCCCCCGGCGGCGGCTTCGTCATCGAGCACGGGCAGGTCGGCGACACCCGCGTGCTGCGCCTGCGCGGCGAGCTCGACCTGCTCGCCGCGCCGGTCCTGCGGCGCGGCCTCGTCGAGGCGGCACAGGCGCACGTCCCGCGCCTCCTCGTCGACGTGAGCGAGCTCGGCTTCGTCGACTCGACCGGCCTGTCCGTGCTCGTCGCCGCCCGCCACCGCCTCGCCGAGGCAGGGGGGCGCCTCGCCCTCGCCGGACCGGGCGGGGTGGTCCGGGACGCCCTCGTCGCGAGCGGCCTCGACCTCGTCATCGACGTCTACGGTGGTCTCGACGAGGCCCTCGCCGCGCTTGGCGAGGAGCTGCCGCCTCCCCGGAGTCAGGCGCCCTCGTAGCGGGCGACGACGAGAGTCACGTCGTCCGGGCGGCCCGACCGGTCGGCCCGGCGCACCGGGGCGAGCAGGGAGTCGAGCACCTGCGCGGGACGGGCGTGGCGGCCGAGGGCGGCGACGAGGGAGACGAGGCCCTCGGTCCCCAGGCGCTCGCCCCCGTCGCTCACGGCCTCCGAGAGGCCGTCCGTGTAGCAGATGAGCTCGTCCCCCGGACGCAGCGCCAGCGCGCGCGTCGCCCACGTCCCGGGGAACGGGCCGAGCAGCGGACCGGTCGGCGCGAGGCAGTCGATGCCGCCGTCGTGCACGTGCAGGGACGCGGGGTGCCCGGCGTTCGCGTAGCGGCAGCGCCCCTCCGACGACACGTCCAGGACGACTGCGGTCGCGAAGCGCTCGCCCGTGTCGCCGAGCTGGCCCGCCACCCAGTCGATGGCCGCGCCCGGGGCGAGGCCGAGCCGGAGCGCCGCACGCAGGAGGTGCTTGATGTGGAGCGCGAACAGCCCCGCGGCGGCGCCGTTGCCCGACACGTCGACGAGGGCGAGACCGACGAGCCCGGGGCGCAGCTGCCACGCGTCGTACCAGTCGCCGGCGAGGGTCCCCTGCGCCGGGATGAGGCGCGCCGCGATCTCGAGGCCGGTCGGTCGTGCGGACGGTCCGAGCTCGGCCTCGAGGAGGACCTGCAGCGGGCTGTGCTCGAGGAGCGCGGCGCGCACGTGGCGCGTCTCGGCGGCCTCGTCCCGCAGGCGAACCCGCATGTCCTCGACGTCCGCACCGAGCGCGGCGAGCTCGGGGGGACCGACCGCCCGGATCGGTCGGTCGACGTTGCCCGAGGCGACCTCGCGTGCCTCGCTCGCGAGGAGCTCGATCGGGTCGTTCACCCAGCGCGACAGGGCCAGCCAGCCGCCCACGGCGATCACGACGGCGCCGGCCGCGGCGCCGACGGCGACCCAGAAGGTCGTCGTGCCCTGGCGCTCGACCTCGCGCGCCGTCCGGTCGCGCAGCGTGGCGAGCGACGAGTGCAGGGCGCCCGCCTGCGCGCTCGGCAACGGCGGCAGGGCGACGGCGCCCCTCGAGCGTGCGGCGAGCGAGGCGACCGCCTCGGCCCAGCGCCGGTTCGCCTCGTCGATGCGCCCGAGGGCGCGGACCAGGGCGGGGTAGCCGGCGACCTCCCCCCGCAGCGACGCGAGGCGGGCGCGGGCGTCGCGCTCGGCCGCCGCCACGTCGGCGAGGACCATGGGCGAGTGCGTCGCGACGAGGTCGCGCGCCGCCCGCGCCTCCTCGGTGAGGGCGAGCTGCAGGGCGGCGGCGTCGTCGACGGCGCGCACGAACCGGGCGTTGTCGACGCGGGTGAGCTCGATCGAGCGCCACGCGTTCCAGGCGTCGGCGGCCCCGAGCGCGCAGGCGACGAGCGCGACCGCGACCATGGTGAGGCCGACGCGGCGGCGCAGCGTCCACGAGCCCGCCGCGCGCCGGCGCGGGCGGGCTCGTCGTGGAGCGGCTCGGCGGAGGCCGACCATGGGAGACCTCCAGGGACGGGCACCGCGCTCTGCGGGTCGAGCGTGGCGGATGGCCTACGGTACCGGGTGCGCCGAGCTGAGTGCGCGCGTTACCCACCGCGCGCGGTGGACAATCCACCGCAGCATGTGGAAATCCCCGCCTCCCTGTGGACAGCGAGCCGCCCCCCGCCCGGTCAGGCGACGAGGATGCGCCCGCACTGCTCGCAGCGCGCGGGCACGCCCGCCGGCGCGCGCCGGATCTCGTCGAGCTGGGTCGCCGAGAGCCGGAGGTGGCACCCCGAGCACGAGCCGTGCACGACGCGGGCCGCGCCGACGCCCCCGAGGCGAGCCCGCAGCCGTTCGTACTCCGCAGCGAGCTCGCGCGGCAGCGCGCGCGCGAGCGCGTCGCGGCGCGCCACGAGCGCGGCGAGCTCGCCGTCGATCACGGCCTCCGCGTCGGCGAGCCGGCGGCGCACGTCGCCGGCCCGTCCGGTGAGGTCGGCCTCGTCGGCTCCGAGCTGCGCGAGGGCAGCCTCGAGCGGCTCGATCGCCTCCATCACCTCGAGCTCCTCGTCCTCGAGCGCGTCGCGCTGGCGCGAGAGCGAGGCGAGCTCGGCCGCCATCGCCTCCTGGTCCCGGAAGGAGGCGCCCGCCCCGCTCGAGAGCTTCTCGTCGAGGGCGCGCATCCGCCCCTCGAGCTCGCGCACCCTCGCCTCGAGCTCGTCCTGGCGGGCGAGCAGCCGCTCGCGCTCGGCACCCGTCGCGTCGCGCTGCGCGGCGAGCTCGCTGGCGCGCGCCTCGAGCGCCTCGAGCTCGGCGCGCTCGGCGAGCGTGGCGCGGCGGTGGCGGAGCTGGTCGAGGCGCGTGTCCTCGTCCTGGAGGGCGAGCAGGACGCCGAGCGCCTCCTCGCCGGGCGCCGCGCCCGCCGGGGCGGGCTCGTCCGGGGCCGGTGGTGTCGGCGCGTCGCCGGCCACTAGCGCCCCCCCGGATGGGCGGTCGCCCCCAGCGCCTCGCGCACCTCGCCGAGCAGGTCGGCCGTCGCCGCCGCGACGGGCGACCGGCGCGTCGCCGGGCTGCGCACGACGAGGTCCCGCCCCCGCGCGTCCACGACGAGCGCACCCGCCTCGGCGCACACGAGCGAGGCGCCGAGGTAGTCCCACGGGCCGTGCCCATCGGCGCCCGCGTCGACGAAGCCGTCGAGCGTGCCGTCGGCGACGGCGCACAGGTCGAGGGCGATGGCCCCGAGCGCGCGGTACTGGCTCCAGCCGAGGTGGCGCGGCGCGTGCCCCGAGAGCCCGAGGATTGCCTCCCCGAGCGCCGTCGCGGCCGAGGGCCGCACCGGTCGGCCGTCGCGCGCCGCACCGTCGCCGCGCACGGCCTCGTAGCGTCTCCCGCTCGCCTGGTCGACGACGAGGGCGGCGCGCGGCCCCTCGGCGTCGAGGACGCACACGCTCGTCGCGTAGCGCGCGATGCCGCGTGCCGCGTTCGTCGAGCCGTCGAGCGGGTCGAGCACGGCGAGCAGCTCGCGCTCGGGAGCGTGGAGGCCGCTCTCCTCGCTGAGGACCCCGAGCCCGGCGCCGAGCAGGACGGGGACGGCGGCGGCGTCCGCGACGAGGTCGGCCCGGTACTGGCCCGGGCGCGCTCCCGGGAGGCCCCAGTCGTCGACGTCGTCGAGCGCCTGGCGGCAGGCGGCCGCCGCCTCGCCGAGCACGGCGAGCAGGCGGTCGTCTCCCACGGGCCGAGGCTACCCGAGCGGCTCGGGCGCGGCGGCCGGCGCCTACACTCCGACAGATGGCCGTCATCGACGTCGCCGGCTACGTCGCCGAGCTCAAGGACCACGCGGTCGACCACGGCTTCCACGTGCACGACGAGCGGCACTTCGTGGAGACCTACTCGCTGCGCCAGTTCTGGGAGGTGGACCTGCACCCCGAGGAGGGCTGCGGCGGGCCGATCGACCTGCACCTCGCGCTCGAGGTGGACCCGCGCACGCTGCTCGACTTCGAGGACGCCGTGGTCGCGCTGCCCGACGACGTCGAGCCGCCCGACAAGTGGTCCTTCCCCCTCACGTTCAACTGGGGCATCCCCCCGCTGCCGAACGGCCCCGACCTGCTGCGCCTGGCCATCGACCTCGCCGGCATCGGTGGGCTCGACCTGCCGCTCGAGATCTCGGCCACCGACTCGTTCGGGTCGGTCACCGACCCCCCGGTGCGCCGGCTCACGATCGTGGCGCGCGTCCAGGTGTCGCTGGCGCGCGTCCTGCAGGGCGAGGAGCTGCTCTGCGACACCTTCGACCGGGCGCTCGCGGTGAGCCGCTTCCTCCTCGACGCCGCGCCGGCGTGGCTCGGCGAGTGAGGCGCCGCCCGGGGCGCGGTCTCGTCGCGGGCGCGCTCTTGCTCGGGGCGGCGGGCTGCTCGAGCCAGTCCGCCGACGCGCTCGGCCAGGAGGCCTGCCGGCACGTGGACCGCGCCCTCGCCCTGTACGCGCGCGCGTCGCACGAGCGCCCCGACCGAGCGCGCGCCGATCGCGCCGCCGCCCTCGGCGAGCTGCGCCTCGCGCTGGCCCCTGCGTCGCTCGCCGGCTCCGGCGGCGGCTCCTGGCAGGCCCTCATGGCGACCCTCTCGGAGAGCTCGCGCGTCCCGGCGCGCTACCTCGTCACCGCCTTGCGCGCGCAGTGCCCCGAGCGCGCCTCGGCGGCGCGGGCCGCGCCGTCGAGGGTCTCCCCCGGCAGGGCTCAGACGGCGTCGGTCTCGAAGAGCCGGATGCCGCCGGTGATGCCGGCGACGTTGTCGACGACCACGTAGGGGAGCGCGAGCTCGTCCCGCAGCAGCCGGGCGTTCCCGCCGCCGACGTAGCAGCGGTCGAAGTTGACGAGAACCCGGAAGTTCTCCAGGGCTCGCCGCACCCGCCGGCGCCAGCGCTTCGGGCCGATGCGGCGCAGCGTGGCGTCGCCGAGCTGCTCGTTGTAGGTCTGCCCCTTGCGGAAGGGGTGGTGGGCGAGCTCGAGGTGCGGAGCGAGACGGCCGTCGAGGAAGAGCGCGGTGCCCACCCCTGTGCCGAGGGTGACCACGAACTCGAGGCCCTCGCCGGCGACGACGCCGAGCCCCTGCAGGTCGGCGTCGTTGGCGATGCGGACCTCGCGGCCGAGCGCGCGAGCGATCGCCCCCGCGGCGTCGAAGCCCGACCACGCCGCCTCGAGGTCGGGCAGCACGCGGCTGCCCGGACCTGCCGCAGTCACGAAGTGCGGGGCGGTGACGATCCGGCCGCGCCGGACGACGCCGGGGAAGCCGACGGCGACCCGGTCGAAGGCAGGGAGCGGGCGCGCGAGGCGGACGAGCACCTCCACGAAGCGCTCGGGCGAGAGCGGGTAGGGCGTGGGCACGCGCACCCGCTCGGCGACCATGCGGTCGAGGGCGTCGAGCACCGACGCCTTGATGCCGGTCCCCCCGACGTCGACGGCGAGGGTGAACGGGCCGCGCGCCTCGGCGGGAGCCGGCTGCTCCTCGGGCGGCGACGCCCCGCCGGTCAGCGCCACAGCGACCTGCCGCGCGTCTCGCCGGCGACCTGCCCACCGAGCGGCTCGTAGGCCTCCAGGAAGGCGAGGAGGGTGCGCACGCCGAAGCCGGTGCCGCCCTTTCGCAGGTAGCCGGCGTCCTCCTCGGCGCGCGCCGGACCGGCGATGTCGAGGTGCGCCCAGGGGACCGAGCCGACGAACTCCTCGAGCACGAGCCCGGCGACGAGCGCCCCCGCCTGACGCGGCGCGCCCACGTTCTTCAGGTCGGCGACCTCCGAGTCGAGCTGACGCCGGTAGCCGGCGGGGAGGGGGAGCTGCCAGACCGGCTCGCCCGCCCTCCTCGCCGCCGCCTCGAGCGCCGCGAGGAGCCGGTCGTCGTTGCCCATCAGGCCGGCGATCGCCCGGCCGAGGGCGACGACGCAGGCACCGGTCAAGGTGGCGAGGTCGACGATCGCGTCGGGTCGCTCCTCCGCCGCGAGGCTGAGCGCGTCGGCGAGCACGAGCCGGCCCTCGGCGTCGGTGTTGAGGACCTCGATCGTCCGGCCGTTCCGGATGGTGAGCACGTCCCCGGGCTTGGTGGCCCGCCCGCCGGGCATGTTCTCCGTGAGCGGGAGGTAGCCGACGAGGCGCGTCGGGAGGTCGAGGCGGGCGGCGCCCACGATCGCCGCGAGCACCGCCGCCGCGCCGCTCATGTCGGTCTTCATCGTCTCCATCGCCTCGGCGCCCTTGAGGGACAGGCCACCCGAGTCGAAGGTGATGCCCTTGCCGACGAGGGCGACCGTCGGTGCGTCGGGCCGGCCGTCGACGCGCCGCTCGAGGCGGACGAGCCGCGGCGGCTCGGCCGACCCGCGCGCCACGCCGAGCAGGCCCCCGAGGCCCGCCTCGGCGATGGCCGCCTCGTCGAGGACGCGCGCCTCGACGCCGGCGCTCGTGGCGACCTCGGCGGCGAGGCTGGCGAACGTCGGGGGCGTGAGGTCGCTCGCCGGGGTGTTGACGAGGTCGCGCGCGAGGCAGACCGCCTCGGCGACGACCGAGGCCGCGCGCGCCCCGGCGTCGACCGCCTCGAGCGGCGCCCCGACGAGGAGCACGGCCTCGAGCGCCGACCCGTCCGCCGCGCGGTAGCGGGCGAAGCGGTGGGACGCGAGGCCGGCCCCCTCCCCCACCGCGCGCGCGGCCGCCACCGGGTCGGCGAGCGCCACCAGCCCGTCGAGGCGCAGCGCGAGGCGACGGCAGCGTGCCGCGGCGCGGGCCGCCGCCGCGCCGAAGCGCCGAAGGGCCTCGAGGTCGACCACGGCCGCGTCGCCGAGGCCGACGAGCACCTCGAGCGCGCCGGGGCGTTCGCGCACCCACGTCTCCCCGAGGGCGGCACGAAAGCCTGCCCGCTCGGCCGCGGCCGCGTCGAGCTCGCCGCCGTCGAGTCGGCGCGGCCCCTCGACGACGCCGACCGCGACCGCGTCGGCCCCCTCGGCGCGCTCGGCCGCTTCCAGCCGCACCACCATCGTGCTCCTTTCGGCCTCACCCTAGCGGTGCACCGCCGGGCGGGGCGGGCCGTCGCCTGGGCGCGGCCGTCCGGCCCTCGCCGGCGCGGTTGACGAGGTGCGCCGCTTCGCTCGCCCGGGCGAGCGCCCAGCACAGGTCCGAGAGCCGGTTGAGGTAGGCGACGACGAGGCTCCGCTCGCGCCCGAGACCCACCACGAGCCGCTCAGCGCGCCGCACGACGGTGCGAGCGAAGTCGAGCGCCGCGCTCTTCCGGTTGTCGCCCGGGACCGCGAAGGCGCCGGCCAGCTCGAGCCCGGCCATCGTCGCGTCGATCGCCTCCTCGAGGCGATCGACCATCGCCTCGGTGACGACCTGCGCAGCGGCCGCCGACCCGCTGCCAGACTCGGGCGTGGCGAGCTCGGCCATGACGATCCACAGGTCCCGCTCGAGCGAGACGAGCAGCGCTGCGAGCGCCGGGTCGTCGCCGCACTCCGCCCGGGCCAGGCCGAGCGCGGCCTGCGCCTCGTCGATCGCGCCGTTCGCCTCGACGAGCGCGTGGTCCTTCGGCACCCGCACGCCGGCGCGAAGCGACGTCATCCCCCCGTCGCCGCGGCGCGTGTAGATCCTCACGGCCGCCCCGCGAGGAAGGGCACGTGGAGCTCCTCGGGGGTGAGCGAGCCGTGGCGCGCGACGAGCCGGAGCTCGCCGGTGTCGCCCGGGTCGCGGAAGGCGACCGGGGCGCGCGCGAGGAGGGCGACGTCGCCGAGGCGCGCCGCGAGGTCGTCCCCGAGCGGGCCGCCGAAGATCCCGGCGGCGACGAGCTCGTCCCTCGTGCGTACCCAGGCGACGTCGCCGTAGCACGCCTCGCAGGCCGCGACGACGTCGTCGACGCCGCCGGGGCGCACGTGCAGCCAGCGGAAGCGTCCCTCGCCGGACATCGCGTGGACCGCAGCGGCCACCTCGTCGGCGAGCTCGATCGCCTCGCCGGGAACGTGCACCTGGCCGTGATCCGCGGTCACCGCCAGCACGGCGCCGGCGGGCAGCACGGCGAGGAGGTCCGCGACGAGGCGGTCGACGGCAGCGAGCTCGGCCCGGAAGTGCTCCCCGAGCCCCACGTCGTGGGCCACCTTGTCGAGGCCGTCGTAGTAGGCGTAGACGAAGCGCTCGCCGGCGCGCAGCAGGGAGCGGACCTCGACGGGCAGCGAGGAGGCGACCCGCCAGCCGACGAGTCGGGCCCCCCGCAGATGCGCCTCGGTGAAGCCCGTCCCCGCGAACTCGGCGCGCGACACCACCGGCACGGCGCGCCCGCCGAAGGGCGGCAGCGGCTGGAGCGAGGACGGGGGCGCGCTCGTGCGGGCGTCCCCGCTCGCGGTGGACCAGCGCAGCACGTTCAGCACCTCGTCGCCGAGGCGCATCCGGTAGCCGAGGAGGCCGTGCGCGGCGGGCGGCGCCCCCGTCGTGAGCGAGGTGAGCGCGCTCGCCGTCGTCGTCGGCGCCACGGAGGTGATCGGCCCGCCGGCGAGGGACGACAGGACGGGGGTGACGTCGTGGTTGGCCGCGAGCGCCTCCTGGCCGAGCCCGTCGACGACGAGCAGGACGACCTGCCGAGCGCCGTGCAACGGATCGGGCACGAACCCCGGCGGCTCACGTTCGGGCGCCTCGCACAGCGCGAGGAGGGCGGGAACGACGCCGGTGAGGCACGCCCCGCCGTAGTCGGGCAGGAGCGGCCCCTCCGACGGCGCCGGGCCAGCGAGGGCCAGGCCCGGCTCCGGTCGTCCCATCTACCTGAGCATACGACGCCCTGCCCTACGATGGACCCGTGAAGGTGTCGACGCGCGGCGACTACGCGAGCCGCGCCCTGCTCTCGCTCGCGCTGCGCGCCGACGAGGCGGTGCCCACCTCGGTGCGCGACATCGCCGAGCGCACGGGGCTGCCCCAGCCCTACCTCGAGCAGATCCTCCTCGCCCTGAAAGGGGCCGGGCTCGTCCGCTCCAAGCGCGGCGTCGGGGGCGGCTACGTCCTCGCGCGCCCTCCCGAGCAGATCACGCTCGGCGAGATCGTGAGCGCGGTGGACGGTCCGATCGCCGTCGGTGACTTCGGGCGGCCCCACGAGAACGGGGCGTGCGACCACGAGGGCCAGTGCGTCCTTCTCGCAGTGTGGGCCGACGTCGGCGAGACCATGCGGGAGTACCTCCAGTCCTTCACCTTGGCCGACATGGTCTCGCGCGCCCGGGGCTCGTTCACGGCGTTCGCGCTGCAGCCGCTGGGCACCTGACCCGCGTCCGCTCCCGCGCTCA